>CAXIAS010000024.1:0-30189 GCA_964022195.1 uncultured Roseobacteraceae bacterium | reverse complement strand
TTCCATTGTGTTTGCCATGTGGCGCTTTTTCCTAATCGTTTGTTTATACGGGCCGCGCGGTTGTCTCCGCCGGTCTTTGGGTTGCAATTGGTCTAGCGCCTTGGTTGCAAACAATAAAACACAAGGGTCGGAAAAAACCGACCCTGCCATAGTTTCATGTTTGCGCCTGTCTCGACACTTGGACAGGCCCCCTTTAGGCCGATTTGCCCAATAGTTCAAGGGATTCGGGGCAAGTCCGATCCGCAACAGTTCACTTTGGATTTTCCATTCAGGATTGCCCAAAGCGGCTGTTGTGTCGTCTACTGGACCAAACCAGACCGGAGGCCGACGATGACCCTACCCGAAGCAATCGCCACCCAGCCCGCTTGGATTGGCCACTGGCTGAACATATTGATGTTGGGCGGGTTCATCCTGCCGGTCATCTTGCTATTTTGGCCGTCCAGCCGTCGCGTAGCGATTTGCACGCTGTTGGCCGGCGTTGTCAGTGCCTATGCCGTGGGCGAAATGTTCAATATCGGTGGTTATACCAAACTGCTGGGGCTGCCACATGTGATGCTCTATACGCCTGTCGTTATCGTGTTGTGGCAAAACCTGCGTCACGGCGACATGCCGAATTGGCCGCGCCGGATCACATGGGCCGTGCTAATCGTATTGTGCATATCTCTGGCGTTCGATTACGTTGATGTTCTGCGCTACTGGATGGGCAACCGCGCGCCGTTGGCAGGCACGTTCTAGGGCAGAAATTTCCATGATCGCGCCCCATTTTGGGCGCGATTAACGTTTAAGTCAGTTTCGGGGGAGACAAAATCCGAGGCTGCCATGACCTTACACACATCTGCACCCGCAGACCGCCGCGCTGCGTGGGAAGCCGACAGCGAGCTGTTGGATGTTTTTCGGGACAAGCCGACTGACATCATTGCTTTTGTTGAACACTGTAGCGGGGCTGACTTGCACGGGTTCGACATGATCCACGGTGTGCCCGCCGAGGTCGAAATATACCGCGCGATCCTAACCCACCCCGAATGCGACCGTAGCACGGCCCTTAACATATTCGAGGCATGCGATCCGCATTTCTATGAACAGCAATTCGCCAAAGGACGCACAACCGCCGATATGGCCGAACCAGATGACCAGACCATGATTGCCATTCTTGATCTGGCCCATGCTGAGCTGTGCAAACGCCCAGGCTGGCGGGCGCGGTTCGCCTGTTCGGCCCTTGCAATCTGGCAAGAGCTGCCAGAACGGTCGCCAGTAGGATTTAGCCGTTGGCCATTGCCTGCCGCTTGTCTGACCGAACCCGAAGGCCAGATTTTGCAGCCAATGGTGACCTATAGCTTTTCAACGATCCGCCTGACCTATCAGGCTTGGGCGCTGCGCCAATAATAATCAACCGATCCGGCTGCCAACATAGGTCACGGCCAGTGCGACTGCCTGCTCGATGCTCAGGTCTGATGTGTCAATCCGATGCGCGTCGACAGCGGCGACCAATGGGGCTGCGGCCCGCTGGCGGTCGCGGGTGTCGCGCGCAAGCACATCGGCCAAAACCTGTTCTGCGGTGACATCCATACCCTTGCCAGTCAATTCCATGAACCGTCGGTCAGCGCGGCATTCAGGCGATGCAGTCACAAACAGCTTGGCCCCTGCATCAGGGCAGATAACCGTACCGATGTCGCGGCCGTCCAGCACTGCCCCACCCTCACGTTTGGCAAAGCTCCGCTGAAACTCGACAAGCGCTGCACGCACGGTCGGGTTCACGGCCACCTTCGATGCGGCTTGCGCCACTTCGGGGCTGCGCAAATCGTCGCTTTCCAGATCAGTCGGATCCAGATCACGGGCGGCCTGAGCCGGCTTTACGCCCGCCAGTACTTGTGCGCCAACTGCCCGATACAGCAACCCTGTATCCAGATGGGCAAAACCGAAATGCGCGGCCACGGCCTTGGAAATCGTACCTTTGCCCGCCGCGGCCGGACCATCAATTGCAACAGTAAAGATCATGCGTTCACCCGAACCAGTTGTGCGCCCAGATCCGCCATCAGGTGTTCGAATATCGGAAAGGACGTCGAGATCGGCGATCCGTCGTCAACGGTCATCGGTTTTTGCGTGGCCATACCCATCACCATAAACGACATTGCGATGCGATGATCCAGCACCGACGCGACGGTCACACCGCCTGCGACATTGCCGTGGCCGAGACCGGTAACTTTCCACCAGTCATCACCCTCGTCCACCTCGACGCCAGCGGCGCGTAAACCCTTGGCCATCGCATCAATGCGGTCGCTTTCTTTTACCCGCAGCTCGCGGACCCCCTGCATATCGGTGACACCTTGGGCAAACGATGCCACAACCGACAGCACAGGATATTCGTCAATCATGCTGGCCGCGCGCGCGGGCGGCACGGCGATGCCTTTTAAATCAGGGGAAAACTTGGCGCGCAAATCGGCCACCGGTTCACCCCCTTCTTCGCGCATATTCTCGAACGTCAGGTCAGCGCCCATTTCTTGCAAGGTTGTGAACAAACCGGCGCGGGTCGGGTTCAGCCCGATGTTCGGCACCAGAACATCCGACCCCGGTGTGATAATCGCGGCACAGACAGGAAACGCGGCCGACGACGGATCGCGCGGCACGACAATTGTCTGCGGTGTCAGCTCGGGTTGGCCGGTCAGGGTGATCTCGCGGCCTTCGTCGGTCTGTTTGACTGAAATTTCCGCGCCAAAGCCTGCCAGCATTCTCTCGGTATGATCGCGGGTGGCCTCTTGTTCAATCACAACAGTCTGACCGGGGGCATTCAGACCCGCCAGCAACACGGCCGATTTCACCTGCGCAGAGGGGACAGGCACCACGTAACGCACAGGCACCGGATCAGCGGCCCCGACCAGTGTCATCGGCAATCGCCCACCATCGCGGCCATAGGCTTGCGTGCCAAACAGCGCCAGCGGGTCCGTCACGCGACCCATCGGGCGGCCGTTCAACGACGCATCACCCGTAAAGGTCGCGGTGATCGGACAGGTTGCCATAGCCCCCATGATCAACCGAACGCCAGTGCCCGAGTTGCCGCAATCAATGACGCCATCTGGTTCGGCAAAGCCGCCGACACCGACCCCCTGCACCTTCCATTCACCGTCGCCATGGTCCGTCACAGTTGCGCCAAAGGCCTGCATCGCACGGCCTGTGTCCAACACATCTTCGCCTTCTAGCAGACCGGTGATGTGTGTTTCGCCAATTGCCATCGCACCTAAAATCAGCGAGCGGTGTGAAATCGACTTGTCGCCCGGTACATTGGCCACGCCTTTTAGCGGGCCACAAGGGCGAGATGTCATAGGAACTGGGGTGCCATGGCCGGACATGATTTTGCTCTCACTTCACAATAGGGTCACTGCCTCCTACCCGAACCAATGCGAAGGGTCTAGAAACTTGGCCCCGCTTTGGTCAAATTCCTACCGCCCGTGGCTCTGGCCCTTACGGTTTGCGAAACGTTAAGTAATGGGGCGTGCGCCCTTCGCGCAGGGCTTTTTGTTCATAACGGGTCGACAGCCAGTCAGACCAAGGATCACGCCAGTCTTGCGGGCCCTCGGCCAGCCATTCAAAACCGGCTTGCGGCACTTCTTCCAATGTCTGGCGGACATAGTCCTTGATATCCGTGGCGACCCGCAGCTCGGCGCCGGCGGCCATGCACCGAAACAATGGCGCCAAATGCTCTTGGGTCACAAAACGCCTGCGGTGATGACGTTTTTTCGGCCACGGATCAGGATAGTTCAAAAACACCTTCTGCAAAATACCGTCCGGCAGAACGTCAAACAGATCGCGAACGTCTCCGGGGTGAACGGCCAGATTGGACACTTCAGCCTTGCGGATTTTCCCCAAGAGCATGGCCACACCGTTCACAAAAGGCTCGCAGCCGACAATGCCGACCTGCGGGTTTTCGGCGGCCATATGGACCAGATGCTCGCCACCGCCGAAACCGATTTCCAGCCAAATCGGACGATCCCCGAAATAGGAGTTCAGATCAATCTGTGTTCGGTCGGGATTCACATCCCAGCCAATCGGGCCAGGCGACAACGGCTCCAGATCGTTTTCAAGGTAATCATGTTGGCTAGCTCGAATTGTCTTGCCACGAAACCGGCCATAAAAGTTGCGCCACGGGGCGCCCGAAGGGTGCTTTGAATCTGTCATAACAGCGCACCTAACAAAGCCACAGCTGTCTGGCAACGCAACAAGGTTACGCTGGGCTTTAGCCCAGCGCCCTTGAAACCGACCCATGGGCTAAAGCCCATGGCGACGCCCCACATGCACCTGACACCCTTGGGTCGACCACGTGCCAAACAAACCCGCCGTAATGATCAGACCGCGCGTCGAAGTGTTTCAGCCAGATCCGTACGTTCCCAGCTAAACCCGCCGTCTTCGGTTGGTTGGCGGCCGAAATGGCCATAGGCCGCGGTGCGTGCATAGATCGGACGGTTAAGGCCCAAATGTTCACGAATCCCGCGCGGTGTCAGGTCCATCGACTGGTCGACGGCCTTTTCAACGGCAGCAGGGTCCACTTCACCTGTGCCATGCAGGTCGGCATAAATCGACAGCGGTTTGGCCACTCCGATCGCATAAGACAGCTGGATCGTGCATCGTTCGGCCATGCCCGCAGCTACAACATTTTTCGCAAGATAACGGGCGGCATAGGCGGCCGAGCGGTCAACCTTGGTCGGATCTTTACCTGAGAATGCGCCGCCACCGTGAGGGGCCGCCCCACCATAAGTATCGACGATGATCTTGCGCCCTGTCAGTCCGGCATCCCCGTCCGGGCCGCCGATGACAAATTTACCCGTCGGATTGACGTGCCATTGCGTATCCGCGGTCAGCCAGCCTTCGGGCAGCACTTCTTCAATGTATGGCGCCACGATCGCACGGATGTCCTCGGAGGTCAGATCAGGGTCCAAGTGCTGGGTCGACAGAACCAATGAGGAAACCCCAACGGGTTTGCCGTCGACATAGCGCACCGACAGCTGGCTTTTGGCGTCTGGGCCAAGCGTGGGCTCGGTTCCATCTTTGCGCACCTCGGCCAGACGGCGCAGGACCGCGTGCGCATACTGGATCGGAGCCGGCATCAAGGCATCTGTTTCGGTCGTAGCAAAGCCGAACATGATCCCTTGGTCGCCCGCGCCTTCGTCTTTGCTATCCGACGCATCGACGCCTTGGGCAATATGGGCGGATTGTTCGTGTAGATAGTTCGACACCTTGCAGGTTGCATGGTGGAACTTGTCTTGCTCATAACCGATATCCTTGATGCAGTCGCGGGTGATACCTTCAATCCGGCCCATGTATTCGGACAGTTTATCTTGGTTCGACAGACCAACCTCGCCACCGATCACAACACGATTCGTCGTTGCAAACGCCTCACAAGCGACGCGCGCTTCGGGTTCTTCGGTCAAAAACGCATCCAGCACAGCGTCCGAAATCCGGTCGCACAACTTATCAGGGTGCCCCTCGGAAACGGATTCCGAGGTGAATACATAGTCTTTACGTGTCATGAATAGTGCTCCAATAAAATGATCCGCCACGTCAGGAAGCCGTTGTGGCAGCGTGATTTGGGGTTAGTCGTTCGGTAACATCGGGTCAATCATCAAATAGGTCGCCGATACAAGGCGACCAGGCCACCCAACAAAAGAATCATCGCCAAAGCGGGGAGATCCCCCCAACGACTATAAGGGGTCGCCTGCAATGCCTTGGGCAAAACCACATCCAGCGCTCCGGTTTCATTCATTTGGGTCCGCGCCAGAATCCGACCATAAGGATCAATCATCGCGCTAATGCCAGTGTTGGCGGATCGCGCCATGGGTAGGCCTTGTTCAATTGCGCGCAATCGGGCCTGAGCAAGGTGCTGCGACGGTCCGGCCAACGCCCCGAACCACGCGTCGTTTGTAATCAACAGCAACAAACGCGGGCGTGTGCCAGTGTTGACCTCTTCTGCGAAAATGCCCTCGTAGCAGATCAAGACACGGGCCGGTCCAATCGCTGGAATATTCATTGTGTCCGCAGCCCCCCCCGCACTAAATGTCTGACCCTGTGACGCTGCGAACCCCGTGATACCGAACCGCGCAAGCAGATCGCCACCAGGGATGAATTCGCCAAACGGCACAATATGGGTTTTGTCATAAACCGAGGACACAACCGCGCCCCGCTCAACGACAAGAGCCGCGTTGTAGTAACGCAATCCTACCCGACGGTTAATGCCCAGTACGACCGGTGCACCACCAGCCGCATCAGCGACTTGGGCCAGATCGGAACCTGCGAATTCCATCAGGCTGGGCACAGATGTTTCAGGCCAGACAATCAGATCAGGCCGCGGCCCCTTGCCTGTCATCTCAAGCAACCGGTCAAAGAAAACAGGGGCGTGGGCAGGATCCCATTTTTGCGATTGCGGTGCATTGGGTTGCAAGATGCGCACGACAGGCCCGTCGGTGATGGCAATCGGTGGTGGCGCAATACCCCACCATAGAACCGTCACCACAAACGGAATTGCAACAGCCGTCCAGCGACGTTGGAACAGCATCGCAATCGCCCACGCCAGCATCACGGTTACCAACGATAGAAAATGCGGCCCACCCCACGCAGCCAGTTGCGCCAAAGGCGTATCGACCCAGATGTGCCCGATCAGCGCCCAGGGAAATCCTGTCAAGACCAACGCACGTTCTGCCTCGGCCAAGGCCAATAAGACGGCTATCAGAAAAACCGAATGCGGCGCCAACCAGTATGCCAACCAACGCGCAGATCCCCAGAACACAGCACCACCGGCAGCCATTGCTAGCAGACCAAACGGTGCCATCCATCCGGTCGCCTCGATATCCACCAGAAACGGGGACACGATCCAGCGTAACGACACGGCAAAATAACCAACCCCAAACCACCATCCGGTGCCAAAGGCCGCGCGGCGGTTGGTAGCGGGCCAAACCAGCCAGCACGCAATCATCATGACCGATAGCCACCATAGATCGAACGGCGCCTGCCCCAATCCGGCCAAGCCCCCCATCGCGGCCAAACCGGCCCAGCGCATGGGCCGCCTAGTCGGCAGCAAGTTCTGGTATCCGTACGCGAAGGCGTTTGATCCGCCGCGGGTCAGCGTCAAGAATTTCAAATTCGGGACCCGCAGGGTGGCGGATCACTTCGCCGCGCGCAGGCACAGCGCCCGACAACATGAATACCAAGCCGCCCAGCGTGTCGACGTCTTCTTCGTCGATCTCGTCGTGGGTGGTCAGGTCGACGCCAGTCTCTGTCTCGAATTCGCCCAAATCGGTGCGGGCAAGCGCAGTGTAGACACCGGCCTCTTCGCGCATAAAGGTTTTGGCCTCATCGACGTCATGTTCATCCTCAATCGCGCCGACGACCTGTTCGATCAAATCCTCGATCGTGACCAGACCGTCAGTGCCGCCGTATTCGTCGATCACCAGCGCCATGTGAATCCGGTCCGACTGCATTTTCTGCAACAATACACCCAGCGGCATGGACGGCGGGACATACAACAGCGGTCGCACCATTTCGCCTAGGTCGAACGATTGATTGCCGCCGTTGAACCCGTAGCGCAATGCAAAATCCTTGAGGTTGGCAAAACCTATTGGTGTGTCCAACGTGCCGTCATAGACGGGTAAACGCGTCATTCCCGACGCGCGAAACAATTCAACCAATTCGTCACGCGTCACGGTCACGGGGGCCGCGACGATATCAGGCTTGGGGATCGCGACATCCTCGACCCGCATGCGGCGCAGGTTCAAGATTCCAGGTGTGCCTGCGGCAGGAATAGGTGCGGTTGCGATATTAGACAGCACCTCGTCCGGCTGCGCGGGCGGGCTAAGAGCATCAAACAAGCGGCCCAAAAAGCCGCGTTTCTCTGCCGGTTGGGGATCGTCCTGCGCGCAGTGCGCCGCGCTAGGGGATCCGTCTGATGTGTCGCCCATTGTATCCTTACCTATTCACAACAACGCCGCCAATTGCAGCGGTTAATCCCTATATGGGTCAGGCAGACCCAATTTGCCAAGTATTTGTGTTTCGATGCCCTCCATCAGGGTGGCATCCGCGTCACGCTCGTGGTCGTAGCCTAGCAAATGTAACACCCCGTGAACCACCAGATGGGTCACATGATCTGCCATAGGCCTGTCTGCGGCCCGCGCCTCGGCGGCGCAGGTATCGTATGAAATCGCAATGTCCCCGAGTTCTGGGTCGGTCGGGTCCGGGATCAGCGGGGTTGCCCCGTCTTGCTCAGGCGCACGTTCATCCGACGGCCAGCTCAGGACGTTGGTGGCTGCAGGTTTGCCGCGAAAATCGGCATTAAGACCCGAAATGCGGGCGTCATCACACCCTAGTAGGGTCGCCTCGAACCCCTTCAGGTTCAAATAGTCCAAGGTCTGGACCACAGCGACCTGTGCCAACTGCTCTAATTTCAGATCAGCCCAGCGCGCATCTTCGATGATAACATCCACAGTCATGGGATCAGGTCTTGGCCTCTTCTTTTTCATAGGCCTCAATAATCGCGGCCACTAGCGGATGACGCACCACGTCCTTGGAGGTAAAGTAGTTAAAGCTGATCTTTGGGATCCGCTTGAGCATCCTCTCGGCGTCCCACAGGCCCGACGACACGCCCCGAGGCAAGTCGATTTGGGTCCGGTCACCGGTAATAACCATGCGCGATCCTTCGCCCAGTCGGGTCAGGAACATTTTCATCTGCATAGATGTAGCATTCTGCGCCTCGTCTAGAACAACAAACGCATTTGACAACGTCCGGCCACGCATGAACGCAAGCGGGGCAATTTCGATCCGTTTCTCTTCGATCAGCTTTGCCGTCTGTTTCGACGGCAAGAAATCGTTCAGCGCATCGTAAAGCGGCTGCATGTAAGGGTCGACCTTGTCCTTCATATCGCCGGGCAGATAGCCTAGTTTCTCGCCTGCCTCGACCGCAGGACGCGACAGGATAATTCGATCGACATGGCCGCCGATAAACATATTCACACCGACAGCAACAGCCAGATAGGTCTTGCCCGTGCCCGCGGGGCCAATGCCAAAGGCCAGCTCGTTTTCAAACAAGGACTGCACATAGGCCTTTTGCGCCTCGGTGCGCGGCTCGACCAGCTTTTTGCGGGTCTTGATCTCGACTTTGGCTGCATCAGCTCCTTTGAATAGCTCTTTCTGATCGCCCGGTTCCGGCGCGCCCTCATCCGGGCCCATGCGCAATTCGCGGTCTACATCGCCGTGTTCCAAAGATTTCCCGACCTCTAGCCGTTGATACATCGCTCGCAGGACATCTGCAGCCTCTTGGCGCGGACCATCCTCGCCCAAAACCGTCAGCTGATTGCCGCGTCGCAGGATCTGCACACCAAGGCTATTTTCAATGGTCGCGAGGTTCCGGTCATATTCACCGCATAAATCGATCAACAAAAAGTTGTCGGGAAATTCTATGGTCAGCTCGGGTGTCTGGGTCGCGTCTGTGGTCAATCAACTCTTCCTTGTTGGAATCTGCCTCTGTCCCATGGTGACAACCACAGCGCGCGGGTGCAACCGCCCTAATCCAGTTTGTGATACGCAAACAGAAAAGGGCCGCAACATGTGCGGCCCTTTGATCGGTGCGTCCTGCATCCACCTAGAGCGGGTCAGGAATATCGGAGCCGTCACGGAACGGGCCAACAACAGTGTTTGGCGGCGCAACGCCGGAACACACAGGGCGCCCATCTGGCGTCAAACGTTCTGACAGGTAGCCCTCGACGCCATCGTCGATAATCCAGTGGTCGCAGCCGTTGGGATCAACCCAAACACCCGCAATAAGCTGCGACAGATGCTTTTGATCGTCGCCAGCATCCACAAAACGCCCCTCGCCTTCGCGGTTACCGCCTTCAAGGGACCCTACAATTGCCTCGGCACACGCAGAGAGCGACAATCCGGCAACCAGCAATGCTGTGATCTTAATCGGTTTCATATCATCTGCTCCTTAGCGCACACAGTAAATTTCAACGCGGCGGTTCTGCTGCAATGCTGCAGCGGAATTCCCGGCAGCACGCGGCTGGCGTTCGCCGAACCCTTTAACATCGACGACACGGGCGCCGGACGCACGGGCAACAGACGCGACCATATCAGCGCGACGCTGGGACAGACCCATGTTGTATTCATCAGAAGCGCGCGCATCCGTGTGACCGTAGATCAGGAAACCAAATGCGTCAGAGCTTCTAAAGAACTCCATCAGTTGCGCTTTTTGCGCTTCAGGGATCCACTCCTCGTCGGTTACGAACAACTGATCCGTTGGGACAATGCCGCAAATCTCGGAACGGTGACAAACCGGACGTCCGTCACGTGAACGGTGCGGCGTCATAAAGCCTTCAAAGCCGTCATCCATAACCCAATGCTCGCAGCCGTCGGGGTCAATCCAGACAGTCGGAGTATACTCCTCACCAACAACGGTGCGGGTTTGATCCTGCGCGGATGCTGCGGTTGCGACCATCGTCAAGGCCAAAGCAGCGGCCACAAGCCCACTTGCTGCGCCTTTGACTGCGTTTTTTAATTCCATCGACACGTTATCCCATCCTCATATCACGCCGTAGTCCAACAACTATCGGCCTAGGCAATAGTAACTAATATTCGGACAAGTTTACCAAATTTGGGGCGCATGGAAAGACAAAATCGCTATATATTGTGGCTATGATGGCAACAGTGGCGCATTTGCAAGCAGATTGGGGCGGGTTCACCTTACAATGACCGTGACGGATCCGCCCCCGAAGTGACGCTAGGTCAAGTCAGTTAGCAATTCACCCTCGAGCGAATTTGTACTCGTGTCCTTGATTCTGACCCGCTGGACAGTACCCAGCGCCTCGCGCGGAGCTTTTGCAAAAACGGCGTGCAGGTAGTCGGACTTGCCGATCAATTGCCCGTCGATCCGCCCTGTTTTCTCAAACAGAACCTTGACCTCGCGACCAACCATGCCGGCTTGAATTTCACGCTGCTGCTCGGTCAGCAACGCCTGAAGTCGCTGCAAGCGATCGTTCATAACATCCTCGGGCAGTTGCGGTTTCTCCGCCGCGGGGGTGCCCGGTCGGGTCGAATATTTGAACGAATAGGCCTGACCGTAACGGACCTCGCGGATCAAGGACATCGTGTCTTCGAAATCTTGGTCTGTCTCCCCCGGGAACCCGACAATAAAGTCACCCGACAGCAAGATGTCAGGACGGGCTGCTCGAATGCGCTCGATCAAGCGGATATAACCCTCGGCCGTGTGTTTGCGGTTCATCGCCTTTAGAATTTTATCCGAGCCCGACTGAACCGGTAAATGCAGATAGGGCATCAGTTTTTCGCAACTGCCATGGGCTTCGATCAAAGCATCATCCATGTCATTAGGATGCGATGTGGTAAAGCGGATCCGCTTTAGCCCATCAATATCGTTGAGCGCCCAAACCAGACCGGCCAGACCGGCCTCGTGTCCGTGGTAGGCGTTCACATTTTGGCCCAATAGCGTGATTTCACGCACGCCCGCGTCGACAAGCTCGCGAGCCTCTTGCAAAACCGTGGCCGCCGGGCGCGACACTTCGGCGCCCCGAGTATAGGGCACAACACAAAACGCGCAAAACTTGTCGCACCCTTCTTGGACCGTCAAAAAAGCTGTCGGGCCGCGCTTGGCCTTGCTGCGGCTCTTGAGGATCTGAAATTTATCATCTTCGGGGAAATCAGTGTCCAACGCCTTTTGCCCGGCCTGCAATGCGTCATCCATCGCCGGCAGGCGGTGATAGGATTGCGGCCCGACAACCAGATCTACCATCGGCTGACGGCGCATGATTTCTTCGCCTTCGGCCTGCGCGACACATCCGGCCACGCCGATTTTAAGATCGGGGTTCTCCAATTTCAGGCCCTTGAAACGGCCTAGTTCGGAATACACTTTTTCCGCTGCCTTTTCTCGGATGTGGCATGTGTTCAACAAAATCATGTCGGCATCGTCTGCGGTATCTGTCTGAACATAGCCTTTGCCGCCCAGCGCTTCGACCATGCGTTCGCTGTCGTAGACGTTCATCTGGCAGCCGTAGGTTTTGATAAAGAGCTTCTTTTGATCGGCCATTTGGCACAGTCCTCTGGTCGGGGCGGGTTTGTGGCGCGTTTAACGGGTTGCTCGTGGGCTTGCAATGCAGGCCGCGTTCACGCAATTTGCACGCAAGCGGCATAAGGTAAGAAAATGATCCGACACGACAGCCTAGCGGCATTCCTGCAAGACGGAGGTGCGGCCCTCGCCAAGGGCCCTATTGCCCTGATTTTAATGGAAGACGCAGTCGAGGCCGCAGGAACCGTTCGTCATTACTTGGATATCGGGTATCGCAGTGTCGTCGCCTTTGGTGTTGACGATATCGTCCTGCCCGACGATCTGCCGAATGCGGTGCATCGCGTAATCGGCGACGCAAGCGCCGAAGGCGCGGCGACCCGTTTCGTCAATCCGATAATCGAAGCGGCCCCGTCGATCTGGATGACATACTGCTATAACGCGGAATTCCTGTTCTTTCCGTTTTGCGAAAATCGCGCCATTGGCGAAATGCTAGCGTTCCACGCCGAAGAAAGGCGCGATGCGGTCTTAACCTATGTCGTCGACTTATACGCTAGCGATCTGAACCAGCACCCGAATGCCACCTCGCTGGACGATGCGCATCTGGACAAGTCGGGCTACTATGCGCTCGCGCGCAAAGACCGGGACGACAACTTTAAAGAGCGGCAACTCGATTTCTTTGGCGGACTGAGATGGCGATTTGAAGAACATGTTCCCGCGCCAAGTCGCCGGATCGACCGGATTGCCATTTTCCGCGCCAAGCCGGGGCTTGCTTTGTTGCCCGACCACACGTTCAACGACCCTGAATACAACACCTATGCCTGCCCATGGCACCACTCGATTACCGCAGCACTATGTTCGTTCCGAACTGCCAAGGCGCTGAAACGCAATCCCGTAAGCGCCGCTGAGATCAACACCTTCAATTGGCACAATTCCGAGAAATTCCAGTGGCATTCTCAGCAGTTACTGGATCTGGGCCTCATGGAACCCGGTCAGTGGTTTTAGGTTAAGCTACGGATTGGACGGTCGCAGTGCGTGTCTGCTGCCGCTTGAAACGGGAACAATATGGCCAGTGCGATCCGGCATCGATCAGGCCCTCCCTTAGCGGGGCTGTGGCGATCAGATGGTCATGCAAGTCATAATCATGTTGATCCCTGATCAAATGTTCCCAGAAACGGGGCTGCCATATGCCCTTGTCGCGGCGGCGACGCATAGGGTTGGTGACGCCGAGGGTCGGGCGGTCGACATGGCGCGAGAACGTCGACTTTATCATCCGCCAACGGGCCGAAAAATCCAAATCATCAGGTGGAAGGGTCCAGATCATATGGATTTTGGACGGCAGAATAACCGCCGAGTTGATCTGGAACGGGTGTCGCGCCTGAGTGAGCCGGACACAATGGCGCAGCAGGTCAATTCGCTCGACCAGTAGATCCGACCGACGGTCGCGCAGGCGAGCAGTAAAGAAATAGGTGCCCCCTGGCACAAACTTGCGACGATAATTTCCCATGGCTCATCGTCGCCCGATTCTGGTTAACAGATGTTAAACACAGCAACCGAGTCCCCATGGGCTTAAGCCCATGGCAACGCTTCGTCACTTACGGCGCAAGCGGATCACAACATCAACACTTGATATTTCCGCACCTTCCGGCGCTTGCGGCAGTCGTGAAATCTCGAGCTGGTCGGCCGACGCATCGGTTAGTTCGGCGCTGTCTTCCCAATAAAAATGCGGGTGGTCGGACATATTGGTGTCAAAATAACTCTTGGAGCCGTCTACCGTGATCTCACGTATCAACCCTGCGTCGCAGAACGCGCGTAGCGTATTATAGACAGTAGCCAACGACACTTTTTCGCCTGCATGGGACGCAGAAGCATAAAGGTTCTCAGCCGTTACATGGCGATCCTGACCGTCGCCCACCAGCAATCCGGCCAGCGCCATACGCTGCCGCGTTGGACGCAGCCCGACCGTTCCCAGCCAGTTAGCGCTTCGCGTTACTACAGATTTTTCCATGTTCCAGCCTTACCCTTGGGTCGCAGTCCAATATGTGCGTTTTCTTCGTTTGATCAATGATAATCGTCAAATGCGCGGGCCTTGCCCCAAGCAAACCGCTGGTGTTAAAGACTGGTCAACAACAATGATTAACCGACAGGGGCTCAAACATGGCCGATTTCCCAAGCAGTTTTGACAAAGAAGGGCTGCTGGCTTGCGCCCGCGGCGAACTATTCGGCGAAGGCAATGCGCAGCTTCCAGCGCCGCCCATGTTGATGATGGACCGCATCACCGAAGTGTCCGCCGATGGCGGCGCCCATGGCAAAGGCCACATCTTGGCCGAATTCGACATCACACCCGACCTTTGGTTCTTTGATTGCCACTTCCCCGGCAACCCGATCATGCCCGGTTGCCTTGGACTCGATGGCCTGTGGCAACTAACCGGCTTCAACCTAGGCTGGCGCGGCTGGCAAGGGCGCGGCTACGCGCTGGGCGTTGGCGAAGTGAAACTGAAAGGCATGGTCCGCCCCGACCGCAAAATGCTGACTTACAAGATTGATTTCACCAAAGCGATCCAGACCCGCCGGCTGACCATGGGCGTGGCTGACGGGATCGTCGAGGCCGACGGCGAAGTGATCTATGAGGTCAAAGATATGAAAGTCGCGCTGAGCGAAAGCTAAGGCTCACACTCTAAATCGCAGTCGTCAACTGAACATTTCCGGCGAAGTTTCCGGCAACAATAACATCGAAACTGATGTTTACGCCGATAGCCGAGCCGGCAATGTTCTGGACGATCCGGATTTCACCAAATCTGGATTGTAGTGGTTCAAATGCGACCTGAGACCGCAACGCGCCGCCCGACATCTTTCCGATACGACGGGCTGTGCCAAGAAACTCGCCGTTGATTGTAACATCGATGCCTTCGACAAGAAGGCCATTTGGGGCGTTCTCTGCCAATTCGATCTTATGTGGTGCCCCGTCAATAAACACCGATCCAGTGCTAGAGGCCTCGCATCCGGATAAGACGACGCAGAAAATTACTGAAATAAGAGCGCTGCGGCCCGCGACAAACAACATACTAAACCTCAAAAGACCCAAAAAACTCTGTGCCGAAACTCATAGAATAGCAAACTACCGACGAACTGATCTGTCAAGCATAGCCAGGACCGAACCAGTCGCTTGCCCAGCCGCCAACGCTGGCTTACAAGTCCGGTAAAGCATACTAAAGGAGCCCGCCCATGCGTCGCGTCGTCATCACAGGTTTGGGGATTGTATCCCCCATCGGAAACAACGCGGATGAGGTTTTGGCTTCACTCAAAGCGGGTAAATCCGGTATTGAGGCCTCGCCCGAAATGACGGAGCACGGCTTTCGCAGCCAGATCGCAGGCACGGTCAAACTGGACATCAAAGAGCATGTCGACAAACGCGCGCTGCGGTTCATGGGACCCGGTGCGGCCTATGCCTATATCGCGATGGGTCAGGCGATCGAAGACGCGGGTCTGGACGAGGCAACTGTTTCCAATATCCGCACGGGTCTGATCGCTGGATCAGGAGGGCCGTCCACATCCGCTATGCTGGCCGCCCATGACGTGGTCAAGAACACAGGGGCGACCAAACGGATCGGGCCATTTGCTGTGCCCAAATGCATGTCGTCCACGATCAGCGCGAACTTGGCCACGCAGTATCAGATCAAAGGCATCAACTATTCGATCACCTCGGCCTGTTCGACCTCGCTGCACTGCATCGGGTCCGCGTCCGAGCAGATTATGATGGGCAAGCAAGACGTCATGTTTGCAGGCGGCGGTGAAGAACTGGACTGGACCCTGTCCTGCCTGTTCGACGCAATGGGCGCGATGTCATCCAAATACAACGACACACCCGAACGCGCCTCGCGTGCGTTCGACGCAGACCGCGACGGTTTCGTGATCGCAGGCGGCGGCGCGATGCTGGTGCTGGAAAGCCTTGAGCACGCGACAGCCCGCGGCGCCAAGATTTACGCCGAAGTCACAGGCTTTGGCGCAACATCTGACGGTGCCGACATGGTTGCACCATCCGGCGAAGGCGGCGAACGCGCGATGCGTCTGGCGCTGGACACCCTGCCCGAAGGTCGCAAAGTCAGCTATATCAACGCCCACGGCACATCCACGCCCGTTGGCGATGTGGGCGAAATTGAAGCCGTGCGCCGGGTCTTTGGCGAAGGATCGACACCGCCTGTGTCATCCACCAAGTCAATGACCGGTCACAGCCAAGGTGCGACAGGCGCATCCGAGGCGGTATACTGCCTGCTGATGATGCAACACGACTTTATCGCCCCATCAATCAACGTCGAAAATCTGGACCCCGCGCTGAAACCGGAAGAGATCGCAACCGAGATGAAGGCAGATGCAGGGATCGACACGATCATGACCAACTCGTTTGGCTTTGGTGGCACCAACGGGTCAATGTTGCTGAGCAAGTTTACGGGCTAACAGAGTTGGGGGCTGGCAGCCTGCCTAGTCCCCTCCGCCGCACCCACCATCGCCGTCACCTATGGATGAATGAGGGTCACCGCGCTCGCGGGTATCTGACGGATCACCATTCAAAAAGCGGTTCAACGGGTGCCTGTGTGGCAAACAGCTCTCGGCGAATGATTTCAACGCAAACACCCCGAGTATTCCAGCGGCAACTGTGATCGACAAAATCGTTTCCAAACCAAATCCCCTTTTAGTTGAAACGCAACCTGACAGTGAAATGTGTCATCAGCACGGCCCAATTCGCATTTTGCCGCGACATTTTGAACCGCCTTGTGGAACAGGCTTGCCCTGACTTCAATTGTCTGACAATTAAATGTCAGACAATTGACAGGAGCCATCCATGACATCCCATATCGACACAATTCTTGCCGCCGCGCGTCAGCACTGCGAAGACGAGATTATGCCAAATATCGACCAGTGGAACACTGCCGGCGTCTGGCCTCGCGCGTCCTCTGACAAGGCCGCGGCGTTGGGCCTGACGGGCCTATACGCACCGACCGAATTTGGCGGTCAGGGTCTTGGCCTTGGCGATGGTATTCGGGTGTATGAAGAGTTGGGCCGTGGTGACGGCGCCTACGCTTTCGCGCTGTCGATGCACAATATCTGCACCTATGCGGGTTGCGGATTCGGCACAGACGCATTCAAGGCCGCTTGGGGCCACGAGCTAACATCGGGCCGCAAACTCGCCAATTTTGCGCTGACCGAGCCGCAGTCAGGGTCCGACGCGGGCAACATGTATAGCCGCGCCGTGATAAACGACGATGGAACATGGACAATCAACGGGGCCAAGGCGTGGGTCTCGCTTGCGGGTGAGGCGGATGTGTATTTCACCGTGGTCAAAACCTCGGATGTTCCGGGTCACAAGGACATGGCGATGATTGCCATTCCAGCAGATGCCAAGGGCCTGACGTTTGGCCCCCGCTATGAAACCCCGTCCTATAATTTCCTGCCCCTGTCCGAGATGTATATGAACGACGTCGTCGTCAGCGAAGACAACATCATCCTACCGGTTGGCCAAGGCCTGCAAGGATCGCTGATGGCGATTGATATCGCCCGCGTTTCCATCGCGTCGGGGTGCTGCGGCCTGATGCAATCGGCGCTGGATACAGCGCTGGCCTACAGCCAGAACCGCAAGATGTTTGGTGGCGTAAATCTGGATCTGGATGGCATTCAGTGGATGCTGGGCGACGTCGCGACCGAGCTGGAGGCATCGCGCCTGATGTATCGCGCCGCCGCCAATGCGCTCGGCACGGACGAAGGACCCCTGCTGGCGGCACATGCAAAACGGTTTGTGCCCGATGCTGCCGTCAAGGCCGCAAACACCTGCACCCAAGTTCTGGGCGGCATGGGCCTGTTGCAGCCATACGGGTTGGATCGGCTGTCCCGTCTGGCGCAAATGCTACGGATCGTCGACGGCACAACCGAAATCAGTCGCGTTGTAATCGGTCGCAGTTTGCAGAAACAGGCCAAATCCCTTCCTGCACCGGTGATCCCCAAAGGCTTTGGCGAATAATTGCGCCCAGCGCCCTGCCAATTTGTGCAGGGCGCTGTGAACCTTGACCTATGGTCCCAAACCGTCCAATTAGATCAAAAGAGTAAAGGGGCGGTTATGACCATTTCAATGCAGGGCAAACGCGGGCTGATTATGGGTGTCGCCAACGAGCGATCCATCGCTTGGGGCATCGCCAAGGCCATGGCCGAGGCTGGCGCTGAGCTGGCTTTTACATATCAAGGCGAGGCATTCGGCAAGCGTCTAGAACCACTGGCCGCCAGCGTTGGATCCGATTTCATGGTCGATGTCGACGTGACCGACGCCACCTCAATGGACGCCGCTTTTGCCGCGCTAGAGGAAAAATGGGGTACTCTGGATTTTGTCGTGCATGCGATCGCCTATTCCGACAAGAACGAGCTGACAGGCCGGATTTCCGACACCTCGGTCGAGAATTTCAAGAACTCGATGGTGATCAGCTGCTATTCGCTAATCGACGTGTCCAAACGGGCCATGACGATGATGCCCGACGGCGGCACTATCCTGACGCTGACGTATCAAGGTGCCAACAAGGTGACGCCGTTCTATAACGTGATGGGCGTAGCCAAGGCAGCACTGGAAAGCGCTGTTCGGTATCTGGCAAACGATCTCGGGCCTGACGGCATTCGGGTCAACGCAATCTCGCCCGGCCCGATGAAAACACTTGCCGGTGCAGCAATCGGCGGAGCCCGCAAGACCTACAAGCACACAGGCGAAAACGCTCCGATGCGGTCAAATGCGACGCTAGAGGCCGTGGGCGGCACAGCCGTCTATCTGGCGTCCGATGTCGGCGCCTCAACCACAGGCGAGATTATACGCGTCGACGGTGGATACCATGTGCTGGGTATGCCGCAGCCTGAAAACCTGTAACCAACACCTGTTGCCTGCCCGACAAAGTAACCATGGGCTTAAGCCCATGGCGACACATGTCAGCACACGCCGGTCTAGGATACCTAGTCCGCGTCAATCGCAACGATTTCGAAATCAAATGTCAGATCCTGCCCCGCTAGCGGGTGGTTTGCGTCCAGCGTGATCTCTGTCTCGGACGCCTCGACGATGGTCACCGGCACAACGTGCCCTTCAGGCGTTTGCATTTGCAGCTGCGTGCCCGGATCGGTTGGAATGTCATCGGGGAACTGATCGCGCGGCACAGGCTGTCGGGCAGCCGGATTGACTGCGCCGTAAGCCTCGGCACAAGGGATTTCTGCGATTTTCTTTTCCCCAACAATCATCCCATAAACCGCCTGATCCAGACCTGCGATAATCATTCCCGACCCCAGCTTGAATTCCAACGGATCGCGGCCCTTGCTGCTGTCGAAGACCTCACCTGATTTCAGGGTTCCAGTGTAGTGGATGCGAATTGTATCGCCTGATTTGGCTTGGGTCATTGGGATACCTTTAGTGTCATTTTCTGAACGGCGGACGCTATGCGCTGCGGGGCGGATTTGCAAATGCATTCCCCCTTTCGCATCTGCCCGCGTCGTGACACTCTAGCCATCAGGCCCAAAAGGAGAGCAAAGTTGACCGCGTCCGTTTATGTCTTTGATGCCTACGGCACCTTGTTTGACGTCGGCGCCGCTGCCCGCGCGGCCAGCGCCGAGCCGGACCATTCCGCCCTAGCCGAACACTGGCCACAGGTCGCCGCAGATTGGCGACGTAAACAACTGGAATACACATGGCTAAGGGCCGTCGCAGACCAGCATTGCGATTTCTGGCAGGTCACCCAAGACGGGCTGGATTGGGCTCTGGATGCCGCAGGCCTAAGCAACGCTGCGACCCGCGACCGCCTGCTCGATCTGTATTGGGAACTAGATGCCTATCCAGAGACCCTAGCTGTCTTGACCAAATTGAAACAGCGCGGTGCCAAAACCGCGATCCTGTCTAATGGATCACCTGCGATGCTCGAGGCGGCGGTTGGCTCGGCTGGTTTGTCAAGCTGGCTAGATGCCGTTTTGTCGGTCGAAGACGTACAGGTCTTTAAACCCCATACATCGGTCTATGACCTTGTCGGCAAACGGTTTGATTGCGCAAAATCCGATGTCTTGTTCGTCAGCTCGAACGGATGGGACGCCGCTGGCGCTGCAGGTTACGGGTTCACCACCGCATGGGTCAATCGCGCACACGAACCGCAAGATCGCCTATTCGCCAAACCGCACCACATTCTATTCGACCTGTCCCCAATACCGGAGCTAGACTGATGCCCCAATTCACGACCAAAGACGGCACAAACCTGTATTACGAAGAAAGCGGCAAGGGCATTCCCGTCCTGTGCCTCGCGGGGCTGACACGCAACACGGCCGACTTTGATCACGTGGCCCCACACCTGCCGGTGCGCCTGATCCGCATGGACTATCGCGGTCGGGGCCAGTCGGACTGGGCCGATCCTGCGACCTACACCGTCCCGCAAGAGGCAGACGACGCGCTGGCCTTGCTCGATTATCTGGGGCTGGACCAAGCGGCGATTTTGGGCACTTCGCGCGGCGGATTGATCGCGATGTTTCTGGCCGCCACGCACAAAGACCGCTTGCTGGGCGTCGCGCTGAACGACATCGGCCCCGTTATCGAAGAACGCGGTATGAAAGTGATCCGCAGCTACATTGGCCGCAATCCCGCCGAGGACAACCACGAAGACGCCGCCCGCGCCCGTGCGCGCAACTGGGTGCATTTCAAAGACGTCCCGCACGCCCGCTGGCTGGCCGAGGTCCGCGCACATTACGCGCAGACGGCCGACGGACTGGTGATCCGCTACGACCCGAAACTGCGCGACACCTTTTTGGAGACCGAGGCAAAACCCGCCCCCGATCTTTGGCCGCTTTATGATGCGGTCGGTGGCTTGCCGCTTGCATTGATCCGTGGGGCCAATTCCGACCTATTGTCCGAAGCCACCGCAGACGAAATGCTGCGCCGCAGACCCGACATCATCCGCGCCGATATTGCGGACCGTGGCCACGTCCCGTTCTTGGATGAAGCGGACGCGCTGGATGCACTTACAGAATGGTTGGAGGACCTTCATGACCTATGACATGATCATCGCCGCCGCGGCACGACTAAAAGGGCACGCGCGGGTCACCCCTATGCTGACCTCGCCGTTCTTGGACGACATCGCGGGGCGCAAAGTGCTGGTAAAAGCCGAGTGCCTGCAACACACCGGATCGTTCAAATTTCGGGGCGGCTGGTCGGCGGTATCGGCCCTGTCAGGCGATGCACTAAAATCAGGCGTTATCGCATTTTCGTCAGGCAACCACGCCCAAGGCGTCGCGCTCGCCGCGCGCATGCATAACGCCCCCGCCGTGATCGTGATGCCGTCCAACGCCCCGCAAATCAAAATCGACAATACCCGCGCCTTAGGCGCCGAAGTCGTCTTGTATGACCGCGCAACCGAAAGCCGCGAAAACATCGGCGAGCGCCTGTCATCGGAACGGGGCCTGACCCTGATCAAACCCTACGACGAACCACTGGTAATTGCCGGACAAGGCACCGCCGGATTGGAAATCGCGGCCCAAGCTGCCGAACTGGGCGTCACGCACGCCGACGTCGCGGTCTGTTGCGGCGGTGGCGGGCTGACATCGGGAATTGCCTTGGCTTTGGACCGCGACGCGCCCGACATGCGCGTGCGACCGGTTGAACCGGATGGCTTCGACGATGTGACCCGCTCGCTTGCTGCGGGTGAAATCTTGCGCAACGACGCATTGGACGGATCGATCTGTGACGCGATCATCACCCCGCAACCGGGCGACCTGACGTTCCCGATCATGCAGACCTACTGCGGCGCAGGGATTGTAGTATCCGAAAACGAGTGCCTGCGCGCCATGGCGCTGGCGTTCGAACGGCTGAAAATCGTCGTCGAACCTGGCGGTGCTGCCGCACTTGCCGCGGCGCTGTTTCACCCGGACCAATTCGATGGCGACGCGGTTATTGCCGTCACCACCGGCGGCAACGTCGACCCCGCGATGTTCAAACGTGCCTTGGAGACATCATGACCCAGTTCACTATCGCCAGTTTTAACGTCAAAAACCTGATCGAAGCGGATCAGGAATATTACAAGTTTGAACGCTACACCCCCGAAGAACACGCGTGGAAACAGGCATGGTTATCAGACCAGCTGCTGACCATGAACGCCGACATTGTCTGCTTTCAAGAGATTTTTAGCGAAGCGTCCCTGCGTGCAGTCATCGACGAAGCGGATGCTCTGGGCGAGGCCGCCAATGCCGCCAACATCCCCGACCGAAGCAAGAAATACGCCCGCAAAGCGATCTTTCGTAAACTTGCAAATGAAACCTACCGCGATGCGGCGCTCGCCTTTGCGTCCAACGCCAATGATGGCGGTCCGGGCGAACGCAGGCCGGGCCTTGCGATCCTGTCACGGCACGGGTTCACAGAGCCGCCTCAGGTTCTACAGGATTTGCCCGAGCCCCTGAATATTCCGTTCCAAGACCTCGACGGGTCCGACGGTGGGTATTATCAGATCAAACGGCTTTCGCGCCCGATGATGAAGGCAAAAATCCCCGTCGGAGACAAGATTGTGACAGTGTTCAACTGCCACCTGAAATCCAAGCTAGGCGAATTGGATCGCCCATCAGGGGCCCCGTTTCCACCTGCTGCCGATCTGGTAAACTACGATGCGGCGGGCCGGTCCATGGGCAGCCTGCGCGCAGGTCTGCGGCGCATGGCCGAGGCGTGGGTTCTACGCCGCGAAATCCTGACCGAACTCGAGGCCGGAAATCCGGTCATGGTTTTGGGTGATTTCAACGACAGCGAACACGCCGTCAGCTCGGAAATCATTACCGGCGAAAACCCGTTCAAGAACTATTCATGGATGCGCCGCCACGACGCCAAACACAAGAGCGACCGCTATAGTCGCGACGAAAACGACATTATTCAGGAAAGGGTGAGCAGCACCCGCCTGCATTCAGCAGAAAAACTGTTCGTGCGCAAATCGCTGCGCGATATGGTTTACACTTCGGCCTTTGGTGGCGTGTTCGAAAGCATCGACCAAATCCTGATGTCGCGCCACTTCCATCCCGATTACGATAAAAGGATCGGTCAGATGGAATATTTCAGCGTTCTAAACGACCACCTGACAGACGGCAGCCATCCAGAAGCACCTTATAACAAACTGGCCTCTGATCACGGCCAGATCATCGCGCATATGCAAATCAACGACGATTGACCCTTTCTCGACGCCGATCTTCGCCATGCCCCCGAAACTTCGGGACCCTAAGGGCACGAAAAAGCGGGTTTCGACGCAACCTATCAGGCACCGCAAATGCGCGAATATTCAGTTACTAGAGACGACACCACCCTCTATGCGAGGCTGGATGGGATCGATGACCCCACTGCGCCGACGATCGTTTTTTCAAACGCGCTTGGCACAGGATTGGACCTGTGGGACGGCGTTTTTGCACATTTGGCAGACGGTTTGCGACTGATCCGCTATGACATGCGCGGGCACGGGCGCTCGGACACACCAGCAGGACGCTATTCCATGGGGCAGCTGGTCTCGGATGCCGCCGCGGTCTGCGACGCAATGGAAGTGCGCGACGCAATTTTTGTCGGAATATCGGTGGGCGGCATGGTCGCTCAGGGGTTGGCAGTCAAACGGCCCGACCTTATCCGCGCGCTTGTGTTGTCGAATACGGCAGCAAAAATCGGAAATCCGGATATTTGGCAGACTAGGATCGACACGGTGCGCGCCTCTGGGGTGCCGGCCTTGGTGGATGATGTCATGGGCCGTTGGTTCGGGCGCGATTTCCACCGGACAGGCGGCATCGAAACTTGGCGCAAGGCGGTCTCAGGCTGCGATCCGGCAGGCTATGCGGGTGTTTGCGCCGCAATCTCGGGCACAGATTTTTATACGCCCACATCCGGCATTCGCATCCCGACACTGGGCATCGCAGGATCCGAAGACGGATCGACCCCTGCCGATCTGGTTCGCGAAACAGTCGACCTGATCCCAGGTTCGCAATTCAAAGTAATGCGACGCTGCGGCCACCTACCATGTGTCGAGGCCCCACAAGCCTATGCTGAGGTTTTGAACAATTTTATAATTGATACTGGTCACCTTAAATCATGACCGCCATAACCGGCGGTAGCAATAAGTTCACAAACTGCACTTGAGGACGCCCAAAATGTCTAACCGCCTACCCATCACCTTCATCCTGATTACAGTCATGATCGACAGTATGGGGATCGGCCTGATCATGCCTGTAATGCCTGACCTGATCCAAGAGCTGGAGGCAGGCGACATCGGGCAAGCGGCCCTATGGGGCGGGTTCTTAGCGGCGATATTTGCGGTGATGCAATTTCTGTTCGGCCCGACAATCGGGTCAATTTCCGACCGTTGGGGCCGTCGGCCGGTTTTGCTAATCGCGCTGGTTGTAATGGCATTCGACTATGTCCTAATGGCCTTGGCTGGCACAATCTGGCTGCTTGTTATCGGACGGATCATTGGCGGTATCACAGCCGCGACTCAGTCCACCGCCAGCGCCTACATGGCCGATATTTCCAAACCCGAAGACAAAAGCGCCAATTTCGGATTGATCGGCGCGGCATTTGGTATGGGCTTTGTCCTTGGTCCGTTGCTGGGTGGGGTTCTGGCAGAATTCGGAACCCGTGCGCCGTTTTGGGCGGCGGCGGTCTTGGCTATGGGGAATGCAATCTTTGGGTATTTTGCCCTGCCGGAAACAGTCACCGACCGGATCCGGCGCCCGTTCGAATGGAGGCGGGCAAATCCGCTGGGGGCATTTGTGCATATCACCAAGCTTCCTGGTCTTGGCCGACTGCTGTTGATCTCGTTCATCTATAGCATCGCATTTTTTGTCTACCCCAGCGTCTGGGCCTATTTCGGGAAACTGCAGTTCGGCTGGACCCCTGGTATGATCGGGCTGTCGCTAGGCGCCTTCGGGATCGGGATCGCCATCGTGCAAGGCGTGCTCATTCGCCCTATCCTGAACCGGATCGGGGAACGCAACGCTGTGATGCTGGGCTTGGCCGTTGATGTGGTGGCCTTTGTGGCACTCGGGTTTGTGACCAACGGCTGGGTCGCGCTGGCACTAACGCCGCTGACCGCACTGGGCTCGATCGCGGGTCCCGCGATCCAAGGCATCATGTCGCGCACGGCCTCTGACGATCAGCAAGGCGAATTGCAGGGGGCGCTGACCTCGATCAATGCGATTGCCGCGATTTCAGCGCCGTTGTTCATGACACAAGCGTTCTTTTATTTCACCCAAGACAACGCGCCGATCTATCTACCTGGCGCGCCGTTCCTATTGTCAGCAGCACTGGTTCTGGTTGCGATCACAGTCTACATCCCGGTGCGAAAATCGACGCCTCCGCGGCCGAAAACAGACTTGCAGGACTAGGCCAACCGTCGCAGGGTGGATCAAACGCCATGCAACAGGATCGCCCCGATGACGCAAATCAAAGCCGCCGTTTGCCGCGCCCACGGCCAGCCACTGGAAATCGAAACAGTTACCTTGCGCGCGCCGCAAATGGGCGAAGTCCAAGTGCGGCTCAAGGCATGTGCGATTTGCCACTCCGACATTTCTTATGCTGATGGTGCTTGGGGCGGTGACCTACCTGCGGTCTACGGACACGAGGCCGCAGGCTATGTGGCGGCCATAGGTGCTGGCGTGCGTGACATATGCGTAGGCGATCCTGTTGTTGTGACCCTGATCCGATCCTGCGGCACCTGCCCGTCGTGTGGCAGCGGGGCACCGACAATCTGTGAAACACCCAATACCGCGCAAACCGTTCTGACCGACGCGACAGGCGCGCCTGTTGTGCAAGCCATGAACGCCGGCGCCTTTGCCGAGGCCGTGACCGTCGATCAAAGCCAAGTCGTGAAGATCCCCGAGGACATGAACATGAACGCCGCCAGCTTGATGGCCTGCGGTGTCATCACCGGTGTCGGCGCTGTGGTTAACTCCGCCAAATTGCGCGCCGGTCAAGATGTCGTCATCATCGGTGCAGGGGGGGTCGGGCTGAACGCCATCCAAGGGGCACGGATTGCTGGCGCACGCCGGATCGTCGCAGTTGATACGTCCAAGAAAAAGCTCGCCATCGCCCGCGATTTCGGAGCAACCGATACGGTTCTGGGAACCGATGACAAGCCGTGGCGGGCAGCGAAAACCGCCATGGGGCGCGGTGCAGATGCCGTGCTAGTGACAGTCGGCGCAGCCTCAGTTTACGACGCCGCGCCGCGGTACCTTGCCTATGGAGGCAAGGTCATCATGGTCGGCATGCCCGCCACCGGTGCTGTATCATCGTACGAGCCCGCGAATTTCGCAGCCGTCGGCCAATCCATGATCGGGTCGAAAATGGGCGACGTGGTGATTGCCCGCGACATCCCGTGGATGATCGACATGTATCAACAGGGCCGCCTGAAACTGGATGAACTGGTGTCCAACACATGGACGCTGGACCAAATCAACGATGCAATTGCCGACACAAAAACTGGCAGTGCCAAACGGAACGTCATCATTTTTGACTAAACCTCGCTTTGGTCAGTATTCTCATTAGGACACCCGATGAAACTTGCCGATCTTGATATCATCGTCACCGCGCCGCCCGCGCCCGGTTGGGGCGGTCAATACTGGATCTTGGTCAAACTGACCTCGGACACTGGCATTGTCGGTTGGGGCGAATGTTATGCCAGCAGCATCGGACCCGAGGCAATGAAACACGTCATCCGTGACGTATTTGCCCGCCACATGGCCGATGAAGACCCACAAAACATCGAACTGATGTTTCGCAGGGTCTATTCATCGGGCTTCACCCAACGCCCCGACCTGACGGTGATGGGCGCGTGGTCAGGCCTCGAGATGGCCTGCTGGGACATGGTCGGCAAAAATCTGGACCGCCCCGTACACGCGCTGATCGGCGGGCGGATGAACGACCGTATCCGCGCCTACACCTACCTATACCCAATGGACAATCACCCCCTGCCCGAGTTTTGGGGCAGCGCTGATATGGCCGCGCAATCTGCACGAGCGCTGGTTGACCGAGGCTATACGGCCGTGAAATTCGATCCTGCCGGCCCCTACACGATGCGAGGCGGGCACATGCCGTCGATGCATGACATCAGCACATCAATACGGTTCTGCGAGGCAATCCGACATGCGGTAGGCGACCATGCTGACTTGCTCTTTGGGACCCACGGTCAATTTAGCACGGGTGGCGCGATCCGTTTGGGCCGCGCAATTGAACCCTACAGCCCGCTATGGTTCGAAGAACCGATCCCGCCGGACACATTCGACGAAATGGCCAAAGTCGCCGAAGCAATTGCAATTCCTGTCGCGACAGGTGAACGGCTGACAACGAAACACGAATTCACAGCAGCCCTACGCGCTGGTGCGCAAATCCTGCAACCTGCGTTGGGTCGCGCTGGCGGGATCTGGGAAACCCGCAAAATCGCAGCCATCGCCGAAACCTTCAACGCCCAGTTGGCGCCACACCTCTATGCTGGTCCCGTTGAATGGGCTGCCAACGTTCAGCTGGCGGCGTCAATCCCGAACCTGTTACTTGCGGAAACCATCGAAACGCCGTTCCATTTCGACCTGATCAAACATAGCCTGTCCGTCGAAAACGGCTATATCCCCGTGCCTACGGCCCCCGGACTGGGGATCGACGTCGACGAAGCCCTCGCCCGCGCCCACCCGTTCAAAGGCTCCGGCTTGCACCTGCAAATGCAGGAAGACCCGATCAGCTATCATGCGCAGAACATATTTGCGGGTGGCGCTCCCGTCAAAACCTGATCTGGCGCGACGCCGCAATTGGTTTCGCTTGGCAACGGCGGCCGCACAGGGCACTCTGGCACAATGAAATTTCTGACCCGAGCCCTGCGCCGTTGTGCGGCAAATATCACAGGTTTTTGCATTTTGGTGCTGGTGCGGTTTTTGACCGCCGTGCGTGCCGTTTGGAAAGGCATCGAACCGGTCCCCCGCCAACGCGTCTATTTTGCAAACCACACATCCAATGGTGATATGCCAATGATCTGGGCCAGCCTGCCGCCTGCCCTGCGCCGTCAGGTCCGCCCTGTTGCGGCAGCCGATTATTGGCTCAAAAACAAACTCCGCGCTTTTGTTGGCCCCGAGGTGTTCAACTGTGTCCTTGTCGATCGCAGGCCCGAAGTGGACGACAAACCAATGGACAAGATCAACGAGGCCCTGTCCGACGGCGCCTCGCTCATCATTTTCCCCGAAGGCAATCGCAACATGACCGACGCCCCGCTGCTGCCGTTCAAGGCGGGGCTCTATAACATGGGGCTGTCGCATCCGGATGTTGACCTCGTGCCGACATGGGTCGCCAACCTGAACGAAATCATGCCCAAAGGCGAGGTGATCCCCTTGCCCCTGATCTGCACCGTCACATTCGGCGATCCGATCTACGTGCGGTCCGGCGAAAGCAAAGATGACTTTCTGCGCCGCGCCGAAGCCGCCCTATTGGCCCAGCAACCAAAGGCCCGCGCATGACTGATACCACAAACGATATCCTGCTGCTCAGCTTTGGGGCATTTGCTATTTTGATAGCGTTGACGTTCTTGGGTGAAGTTCTGCGCGCGCGCCAAGACCCAAACGATACCAATCCGGTGCTGGATACCTATATGACTCGCGTTCAAAGCTGGTGGGGCATGGTCGCTCTGATTGGCGGAGCCGCATTGTTAGGCAAAACCGGTCTCACTTTGCTATTCGCCTTTGCCTCCTTTGCCGCCCTAAGGGAATTTCTGACGCTCACCACCAAGGCGCAAGAGGACCACATGTCCTTGGCATTAGCATTTTTTATGGTTCTGCCGCTACAATACATCTTTGTCGCGTTTGAATGGACTGGGCTCTACACTGTGTTCATTCCCGTCTACGCGTTTTTGATGTTGCCGATCGTGTCGGCCCTTCGGGGCAATGCCAGCCGGTTCCTGATCCGGGTCGCAGAAACACAATGGGGGCTAATGATCGCGGTATTCTGTGTCAGTCACGTGCCTGCATTGATGAATTTGCGGTTCGACGGCTACGGCGAGCGGTCCATCCTTCTGGTGGTGTTTTTGGTGATGGTCGTGCAACTGGGCGATTTGCTGGAGTATTTCTTTGGGCGCCGGATCGGCAAGACACGCATCGCCGCCGGCTTGTCACCAAAAACATGGGAAGGCGTTGCCTGCGGTGTCATCAGCGCCATGGTGATCGGCGGCACCCTTAGCTGGATCACGCCATTTGGACTGTTCGGCGCAATGATCATGGCAGGTATTGCCAGCCTGGTTGGTATGTTCGGCAACCTCGTGTTTGCAGCGATCAAACGGGACCGCGGCGTCAAGGATTGGTCTCACCTCATCCCTGGCCAAGGCGGCTTTGTCGATCAGCTGGATAGCGTCGTTTTTGCGGCCCCTATCTTTTATCATCTCAGCAGGATTTTCTGGGCCGCCTAGGCGGATTTGATTGGGGTTTGATCAAGCCCTTATCATTTTGGGCATCCGCAATTCCGCACCGTTCCAATTTGGCCACGGCCAATCTCAGGCGTAGGTGGTCGCGGCTTGACTATCAGACATGGGTGTTAGATCTGACCCCTGAACGTAGACCGGAGATGTGACTGTATCGGACGGTCGAATTCCGCCGAGATGCGGTGCGGACCGCATTTACCAGAGGGTTCACCCGCAAGCTGGATGTGGATGATCTTGGCCTCGCCCAAAAACATGATCGTATCCGTGCGCGAGAACCGCACTTTGAGGGAAGAAAGAGAAATCAGAAAAGGACCACTGTGTTCTTTGCGAGCCAAAAGCCGCAAGGGTTAGGTTTACCTACATTAGAATGCGAGAGGGTCGGTTGTATTTCGCCTCCCAGCGTTTGATCGGCTGGGCTGTGAGCAACAAGCTGAAGCGCGACTTGGCAATCAGGACGTTGATGCACAGCAGCAAAGGCTGCGCCAATCACAGCGATCGTGGTGGCCAATACTGCTCACACGATTACAAATGATTCTGCGCCAGCACGGGTTCTGTAATCCAAGCCGTCGCCACTCAGGACGGGGCTGGAAAAGCGCTGCCGCGTCCGAACGGATGGCGACTTAAACCAGCATTAGGGGCGGGCTTCACACGTCGCACATTCATCCGCATTCTGTGGTTTCTGGGACGACC
>CAXIAS010000023.1:0-30349 GCA_964022195.1 uncultured Roseobacteraceae bacterium | reverse complement strand
ATGTTCGAAAAGTTAAAGGCCCGTAAGGCCAAACAGGCGAAAGGGTCCTGAAATGTGCGGAATTGTAGGTGTCTTAGGCAATCACGAAGCGGCCCCGATCCTTGTCGAGGCGCTAAAGCGGCTTGAATACCGCGGCTACGACAGCGCGGGTATCGCCACAATCGACGGCACCAAATTGGACCGTCGCCGTGCGGTGGGAAAACTGGTGAACCTGTCAGATGTATTGGTGCATGAGCCGCTGGCGGGGAAATCCGGCATTGGGCACACACGTTGGGCCACGCATGGTGCGCCGAACGTCAACAACGCCCACCCGCACCGCGCGGCCGGTGTGGCTGTTGTCCACAACGGCATCGTCGAAAACTTTCGCGAGTTGCGTGACTTTTTGAGCGAAAACGGCATCACCTATTCCACGGATACGGACACCGAAACGGTAGCTCTGCTGACGCAATACTACCTGGACCAAGGGGATGCCCCACGGGTCGCCGCAGAGAAAACCATCGCCCGACTAGAGGGCGCCTATGCGTTGTGTTTCTTATTCGACGGAGAAGACGATCTGCTCATCGCCGCGCGCAAAGGCTCGCCTTTGGCCATCGGGCACGGTGACGGCGAAATGTTCATAGGATCGGACGCGATCGCGCTGGCCCCCATGACAGATCAGATCACCTATCTGGAAGAAGGCGACTGGGCCATTCTGACCCGCACTTCGCTAGAAATTCGCGATGCGGATGGCAAGCAAACAAATCGCGAGCAGCGTCAGATAACAATCGATTCCAGTGCCGCCAACAAGGGTGGTTTCAAACATTTTATGGCCAAAGAGATCGCCGAGCAGCCCACGGTCCTGCAAGGTGCTCTTAGCCATTACATTACGGCTGATGCGGATGCCGTCACCCTGCCCGATCCGGGCATTGATTTCACCCAGATTGAGCGGCTGACAATGGTTGCCTGCGGGACGGCCTATTACGCCTGTGTCGTGGCCAAATACTGGTTCGAACAAATTGCGGGCCTGCCAGTCGAAGTCGATGTCGCATCCGAGTTCCGTTACCGCGAACCGCCTGTAACCAAGGGCACGGCCGCCCTATTCGTTAGCCAGTCGGGCGAAACCGCCGACACGCTTGCGGCCCTGCGCTATATGGCGGGCAAAGCCGACAAAATCATTTCTGTCGTCAACGTCCCCGAAAGCAGCATCGCACGCGAAAGCGATCTGGCCCTGCCGATCCTTGCAGGAACCGAGATTGGCGTGGCCTCGACCAAGGCATTTACTTGCCAGTTGACCACACTCGCCATTTTGGTTTTGCAAGCCGCCTTTGCGCGCGGCAAGATTGACAAACCAGAACTGAAACAAAAGCTGGCAGCGTTGCGTTCCATGCCGGGTGTCATCAATCATGCATTGTCAATCGAGGACACCTGCAAACGCCTTGCCAACGAATTGGCCGAAGCGCGGGACATCTTGTTCCTTGGGCGTGGACAGATGTATCCCCTCGCTCTTGAGGGCGCCTTAAAACTAAAAGAAATCAGCTATATCCATGCTGAAGCTTATGCATCGGGTGAATTGAAACACGGGCCAATTGCCTTGGTCGACAACAAGGTCCCCGTGGTCGTTATGGCCCCGCGCGACGCCTTGTTCGACAAGAGCATTTCAAACATGCAAGAGGTCATGGCCCGTGGTGGTCAGGTGCTATTGATCACCGATCAACAAGGCGCCCAAGAGGCCAGCGATGGCGTTTGGGACACCTTGATTATGCCCGAGATTGACGATTTCCTTGCGCCGATCCTATACGCGGTGCCCGCGCAGATGTTGGCCTACTATACCGCAATCGCCAAAGGCACGGATGTCGATCAACCACGCAACCTTGCCAAATCGGTCACCGTCGAATGACCTGGCCTGCCCCTGTTACACTGACCGGCCAACACGTTAAGCTGGTCCCTTTGTCCAACGCGCACGCAACCGGATTATCCGCGGCCGCCGAGAAACTGGGCGATCTGTGGTATACCTATATCCCGTCCGCCGCAGGCATGCAGGCAGAGATTGAGCGCCGTCTAGGCACTGCGGACATGACGCCGTTTACGATTTTGGCGCCGGACAGCACGCCGGTTGGCATGACGACCTACATGAACTGTGACGCGAAAAACAAACGCGTCGAGATCGGGTCGACTTGGATTAGCCCCACGGTTCAAAAATCGCCACTGAACACCGAAGCAAAACTGCTGCTGCTGACCCATGCTTTTGAGGTCCTTGACTGTATCGCTGTCGAATTCAGGACGCACCGCCTGAACCAGCAATCACGCCGCGCGATCGAGCGGCTGGGCGCACAGCTGGACGGCATCTTGCGATCGCACGTGGTATCCCCCAACGGCACAATTCGTGACACAGCGGTCTATTCGATCACCGCGCCCGAATGGCCGGTGACCAAGACGCATCTGCAGGCTAAACTCGCATGACTTTGGACGACGCAATCGCGCAGCTGGGGGCAGATCCAGCCAAAGCCGTTGAAATGGCCGCCTATCACAAAGTTGATCGCCCCTACCTAGGCGTTGCCAATCCCGCGATTGATATGCTTGTCAAAGACTGGCGCAAGACACTGACCCACGAGGCCCGCATCACATTGGCCACTGATCTGTGGAACAGCAACATTCACGAGGCGCGCGTCGCCGCCGCCAAATTGTTGACCCAAGCACGGATCCGCCCTGAAGATGAAACCGCATGGGCGCTGATTTGCGAATGGGTTCCGACCTTTGACGCATGGGCCATCGCCGATCATGCAAGCATTGCCGGGCAAAAGCGGCTGACAGCCGATCCGTCGCGGCTGGATACTGTCGAAGGTTGGACAACCTCTGATCACATGTGGACGCGCCGTGCTGCATTGGTGATGACGCTGCCTTGGACCAAACAGAACAATCCCAAGCCTGCCCAATTGGCAGCGCGGGATCGTGTGCTGGGCTGGGCTGCCACATATGTCACCGACCACGACTGGTTTATCCAAAAGGCGGTCGGCTGGTGGCTGCGTGATCTATCCAAACACGACGCCCCACGGGTGCGCAGATTTCTAGATCAATATGGGGATCAGATGAAGCCTTTTGCCCGCAAAGAAGCGGCGCGCAAACTGCCACCCCTTGGCGATTAATCTTTGTAAACTGTCAATTCCAAAAGACCTGTCAACGGCGCGTCCAACAAGCGCATCGCAGCCAGCGAGATCTGGCTGCCCGAGCCGCGCGCGCCACCAGATGGACGCAGTTCAAGATTTACCGACTTGCCGTTGTCTTTGAATTCCACACGTCCCGCAACCAATTCGGTCACCAATGGTGTCTTGAGCCAGATCCCCGGCTCGGCGGGTGGCCCTAGCGTCGCGATCGTGGTGCCGAGTTTTGTTTCACCCTCCGGCTCGGGCTCGGACACGGCTGCGGCCCGATCTTCGGCAGTTGTGGTGTCGAATTGTTCAACGGTGCGCGCACTGCGTGGCGGTGGCGGCGGCGGTGTAGAATCTAGCGTTTCGACAACCGGCGCCGGCGCCGCAGCATCGACAATCGCGGCGTCGGGCGCCGGTTTAGGGTCAAACAGAGCTTGCCATGTAGGCTGCGAACACCCGGTCACAAGGATCAGGGAAATGGAAACAAGATACTTCATAAGGGGACGTTATGGCGCGTCATCCGCAGTGACAAGGGGGCAGTTCGTCCTTGCGCAACCCATCGCCGCTTCCTAATGTCCGGCCCATGACAGCCCCGCTTATAGACCCGTTTGCACGCACAATTGATTACCTTCGGGTATCGGTGACTGATCGTTGTGATTTTCGCTGTGTTTATTGCATGTCCGAGAACATGACGTTTCTTCCCAAGAAGGAGCTGTTGACCCTCGAAGAACTGGACCGGATGTGTTCAACCTTTATCACGATGGGTGTTAAAAAGCTGCGGATCACCGGGGGGGAGCCGCTGGTGCGGCGTGACATTATGACCTTTTTTAAGGCCATATCGCGACATTTGGACAGTGGCGCCTTGTCCGAGCTCACCCTGACGACAAACGGTAGCCAATTGGCAAAATACGCCCAAGCCTTATTTGATACAGGCGTCCGGCGGGTCAATGTTTCGCTTGATACGCTCGATGCCGACAAATTTGCTCGGGTGACCCGCTGGGGCCGGCTAGAACAAGTGTTGCGCGGCATTGACGCGGCGCGCGAGGCAGGTCTACGGGTTAAAATCAATGCTGTCGCACTCAAAGGCTTTAACGAAGACGAGCTGTTTGCCCTGACCGACTGGTGTGCGGCAAGTGATATGGACATTACCTTTATCGAGGTAATGCCAATGGGCGATCTGGGCAACGAAGATCGGATCGGGCAATATTGGTCACTCAAGGATTTGCGGGCCCAACTAGAAACCCGCGGCACCTTGACCGATCTACCTGACAGGACGGGCGGCCCTGCCCGCTACGTTCAAGTCGACAAAACGGGCCAAAAAGTTGGATTTATCACGCCGCTATCGCATAATTTTTGCGAAAGCTGTAACCGCGTGCGGATCACCTGCACTGGCGAGATTTATACATGTCTTGGCCAAGACGGCAGTGCCGATCTGCGTGCGCCTTTGCGTGCATCCGAAACCAATGAGCCGTTAGAGCAGGCAATACGCGCCGCAATCGGGGCAAAACCCAAAGGGCACGATTTCGACTACTCCCGCCAGTTGGTCGACGGACAGGTCGCCCGCCACATGAGCCATACCGGCGGCTAAGGCGTAAAACCTTATCCTCAAGAACCGCACTCGGCGAGCGGTGTCGCCATGGGCTTAAGCCCATGGTAACCTAGTGGCGTGTCACGCAGGCATGCGTTCTTCGACGATACCGGCCCACCAGCTGCAACCTGATGGGATCACCTCATCGTTGAAATTATATTCAGGGTGATGCACATCAGCGCTGTCGCCATTCCCGACCAGAATATAGGCGCCTGGGCGTTCTTCTAGCATATAGGCGAAATCTTCGCCGCCCATAACCAGTGGCGCATCAGCACATTCCCCCGACACTTTGGTCGCGACCTGTGCTGCGAAATCGGTTTGGGCCTCATGGTTCACCATACAAGGATACCCGTGGTGATAGATCACTTCTGCCTCTGCACCAAAGCTTTGCGAAGTTAGCTGCGCGATGGCGGTCAGCCGTTCTTCGGCCAGTTTGCGCATCTCTTTGGACATCGTCCGCACAGTGCCCTTTAGGTGCACCCGTTGGGCGATCACGTTGAACGCTTTTGAGGAACTTTCAATCGAAGTTACCGAGACCACGACCTGATCCACGGGGTCCGCATTGCGGCTGGCGATTGTTTGCAGCGCCGTAACGGTCTGGGCTGCAATCATGATGCTATCCACGGTTTCTTGTGGTTTAGCGGCATGGCCGCCTTTTCCTTCGACGATTATCTCGAACTGGTCGGTCGCCGCAAAAAACGCGCCCGGACGAATTGCAAAGCTTCCGACAGGTTTTCCAGGCCAGTTGTGCATTCCATACACCTCTTGCACCCCGAACTTGTCCATCATGCCGTCTTCGCACATCTCGCGGCCGCCGCCGCCGCCTTCTTCTGCGGGTTGGAAAATCACCACAACAGTGCCGTCGAAATTGCGGGTCTCGGACAGGTATTTGGCCGCCCCAAGCAACATCGCCGTATGGCCGTCGTGGCCACAGGCATGCATTGCCCCGTCGGTCTTGGAGGCGTACTCCAGCCCTGTTGCCTCGTGAATGGGCAGCGCGTCCATATCGGCACGCAGACCGATTACTTTACCCGAAGTATTCGTCTTGCCTTTGATCACGCCCACAACGCCTGTGCGCCCGATCCCGGTTTCAATCGTGTCACATCCGAATTCCGCAAGCCGTTCCGCAACGATCGCCGATGTCCGATGTGTATCGAACAATATTTCGGGATTCTCGTGCAGGTCGCGGCGCCACGCTGTGATTTCAGGCAACAATTCGGCAAATCGGTTTTTTACAGGCATAGGGCAGTGACCTCTTGATTGGTGGTTTCCGGATATTGGATGCAATCTGACCCAAGCCTGCACAAGGCGCAAGCCATTGTCACAAGTTGGGCCCCAAGACCAGCTTTGACCCGTCGCTGAACCTATCAAAACGGAACCGGCCGATGTCAAACCCCGGTTCCTGACCTGTCACAATGCGGGCAGTGATCCGGCCAAAAGCGGGGCCGATCCCGAACCCGTGTCCGCACATCCCCGTCGCCACAACCAGCCCGTCAATCGGGGCGCGGTCAACGATCGGCACCACATCAGGCATGGTATCGATCATCCCGGCCCAAGCCTTGACGATCTCGACCTTGCCCAAATGTGGAAAGGTTTCGGCGAAATCCATCGCCATTTGCGCGGTTTTTCTGAAATTGGGCTGCGGGTTCAAAATGCGCATCCGCTCGAATGGTGACACCTCGTCGTCAGCCCAGCGGCGCGGTGTGCCCCATGCGTCCGGAAACCCTTTTGGTGCCATCGCCCGCAACCGTGTCCCCAACGGATCCTTGAGCAAAGCCGCAGCATACCCACCCAGCGCCCGAAACGCATCCGGGCCTATAAATAGCTCGTGATAGCCCTCGGGCGCCAACGTATACCCCCCGTCGGCGCGTTTGCGAAAGGCCAGCCGGTCGTCGACCGCCGCCCCGTCAAATACATCCGCCATTGGCGCAGTCGCAGCGACCGTTGCCTTGACACTAAGCTGGGGTATGCGGATCCCGTGACGACGCAGGAACAACGCCGACCACGCCCCGCCCGCCAACACGACTTGCGATGTTTTGACGACCCCCGCCTCGGTCACGACACCTGACACGGCCCCCGCCGACAGATCCAACCCGCGCACCGCGCAGTGTTCGACGATCTGCACCCCTTCGCGCACAGCAGCACGGGCCAAAGCGGGCAAAGCAATCCACGGTTCGGCCTTCATATCTGACGGCGTCCACAACGCCCCTGCCCAGCCTGCGCGCGCGTTTGGTATCAAATCCGCGATCTGTTTTGCGCTCAGCAGTGTGCTATCAAGACCATAGTCCCGACCATCGGGCAACCAGTCCTCGAATTTCGCCATCCCTGCTTCGTCATTGCCTAGAAACGCAACGCCAGTCGTGCGCAATCCAATGTCTTCCGGGATCTGCGCCGCCATCTCGGTCCAGATTTTTCGCGCCTCAAGCATGATCGGGATTTCGGCACGGTCGCGCCCCTGCGCGCGGACCCACCCCCAATTGCGCGACGATTGTTCGCCCGCAACGCGGCCCTTTTCGATCACCACAACGGACAGGCCAGCGCGCGTCAGTTCCCATGCGGTCATCACACCAATTATGCCCGCTCCGATAACAACGGCATCTGCGGCCTTGGGCAACGGCGCGGCGTGTTCGGGCGACGTTAGCAGGTCAAAAGGTGGGATCACTGACATAATGTGTCAATCAGACGATGCATAAACGCTTCACCTTGGTTGAATTGGTCAATGCTGACGAATTCGTTGGGCTGATGGGCCTGCGCGATATCGCCGGGTCCGCATATTGCGGCGGAATAGCCCCGTTCCTGAAATTGCCCCGCTTCGGTGCCATAACTGACAACATGGGTGCCGTTATCGCCGGTCAGTTTGCGTGCAAGTTCTTCGGCGCGGCCCATGTTTTCGGGCCGCAATCCCGGAAGCTTGAAAAACGGCGTGGTCTTGATGCCGGTTTCGGGGCGAATTGCCTGCATTTCGGCCTCGATCTCGGAAACCTTGGCCATGAACCTGTCGGTCCATTCCTCGGCGTCGTCACCCGGAACCAGACGCATATCAAACGCAAAGTGGCAGTCTTTGGCGGTTATGTTATTGGCCGTGCCGCCGCTGATCGTGCCGACGTGCAAAGACGTGTAGGGCGGATCAAATGCGGCGTTGACGTCATTGGGGGTCGCGGCCGCATTCTCGGCATTAACTTGATTGGCCCAGTCGATCAACTTGGCCCCCATCATGATTGCGCTGACACCCGTATAGGCCAGCGATGAATGCACTTCAAAACCTTGAACATGCACCTTCCAGCCGACCCCGCCCTTGTGGCCGGTGACGACCTGCATCATCGACGGTTCGCCGACAATGACCGTATCGGCGCGCGGCATTCCGTTTGCGACCATGTGATCAATCATTGGCGGCGCACCAAGGCAGCCCACCTCTTCGTCATAGCTCAGAGCGATTTGTAGGGGCCTTTTGATCCCCCGCTTCTTGGCAATTGGCAGCGCAAAGAGCGCCAGCGCATCGAATCCTTTCATGTCGCAAGTCCCGCGGCCGAACAGCTTGCCATCTTTTTCAGTCACGACAAACGGGTCGGTATCCCACGCCTGCCCTTCGACAGGCACCACATCCGTGTGTCCAGACAAAACGACCCCACCGTCGACCTGCGGCCCAACATGCGCATATAGCGACGCTTTGGTCCCGTCTTCGTTCGGCACTCGCACGGAATCGATGCCGTGTTCGGCCAGATAGGATTCGGCAAAATCTATCAGGTCCAGGTTCGACACATCGCTAATAGTCGGGAAGCCAACCAATCGGTCGAGCAAATCACGAGCAGACAGCATACATAAATTCCTTTGCGTTCTTTGGGTTCGCGTAGCTTTGACCACCCAGCACAATAGGGCAATCAGAAATCGGGTTGCGGCTTTTGAAAACCATGTTACCGTTCGGTCAAATCACAGGTGGATATCGTATCCAACCTGAGAAAATAAAACGACTAGAACCACTTGGGAGGTTCACATATGCCCGACGGGGGGGCGGCCTTGGATGTTCAAGGCCTGAAAACTGTGTTTAGGACTCGCGGTGGTGAAGTCCATGCGGTCAATGATGTCAGCTTTGATCTGAAACCAGGCGAGCTTTTGGGCGTCGTTGGCGAAAGCGGCTCTGGCAAGTCGGTGACGATGATGTCCCTGCTCGGCCTGTTGCCGTCACCACCTGCAGAAATTCGCGCCGGCAAGGTGATGTTCGAGGGCAAAAACCTGCTAGAGGTCGACCCCGAGACATTGCGCTCGGTGCGCGGCGGCAAGATCGGTTTTGTGTTCCAAGATCCGATGACATCGCTAAACCCTGTGTTTACAGTCGGCTACCAGATTTCTGAACCGCTGATCAAACATATGGGCATGAACAAGAAGCAAGCCATGGCGCGGTCCAAAGAATTGCTAGAGCTTGTCGGCATTCCTGACGCGGATCAGCGTCTGATGGATTACCCGCACCAGTTCTCTGGCGGTATGCGTCAGCGGGTTATGATTGCTATCGCCCTGGCTTGTGATCCCAAGGTTTTGATCGCGGATGAACCCACGACGGCATTGGACGTGACCATTCAGGCCCAAATTCTGGAACTGATGAAAGAGTTGCGCGACAAATTGGGCATGGCTGTGATCTGGATCACGCATGATTTGGGCGTGATCGCGGGGATCGCGGACCGTGTTCTGGTGATGTATGGCGGTCAAATCGTTGAACACGCGCCGGTGCGCGAATTGTTCGGCAACCCCAAGCATCCTTATACATCGGCCTTGTTGAAAACGATTCCGACAATTCGTGGTGAACGCGCCAAGCGCCTGACCATTATCGAAGGCCAGCCGCCTTTGATGACCGCAGCGCCCACATCCTGCCCATTCCGGGACCGTTGCGACCGAGCCATGCCAGTGTGTGCCCAAAAGAACCCGCCCCGAATAGAGGTTGGCAATGGCCACGATGCCGCCTGTTTCCTAGAAGATCCGCTAGAGGTCGCCAATGCTGGATGATCCCCAAAAACCACTGGTTCGCGTCCGCGATCTGAAAATGCACTTTCCGATTCACGCGGGCCTGTTGCGCCGCCGCGTAGGAGAAGTCAAAGCAGTGGATGGCGTCAATTTTGACGTAATTGAAGGCGAAACACTGGGCTTGGTCGGAGAAAGCGGCTGCGGCAAGTCCACCTGCGGCCGCGCGGTCTTGCGGCTGTATAATATTACCGGCGGCGAGATTGAAATCGATGGCCGCGAGATCGGCAATACACCGCAATCGCAATTGCGTGACATGCGCCCGACCATGCAGATGGTGTTCCAGGATCCGCAAGCATCCCTGAACCCGCGCATGACCGTCGAGGCCATCATCAAGGAACCGCTAGACGAGCACACGACCCTCAATGAGGCGGAAAAGCGCGATAAAGTTGCCGAACTGATGGACGCAGTCGGCCTGAACCGCAAATTCGCCAAACGTTATCCACATGCGTTTTCGGGCGGACAACGGCAGCGGATCGGGATTGCCCGTGCTTTGGCCCTGAACCCGAAATTTATTGTGTGCGACGAACCGATTGCAGCACTGGATGTGTCCATTCAGGCGCAGGTGGTAAACCTGTTAGAGGACCTGCAAGAGAAATTCGGCCTGACCTACCTGTTTATCAGCCACGATCTGTCGATGGTCCGCCATATCGCGACCCGCGTGGCCGTGATGTATCTGGGTAAAATCGTTGAACTGGCAGAACGGGAAACCCTGTTTGCCAAACCTTTGCATCCATACACCGAGGCGTTGCTTTCTGCTGTGCCCGAACCTGATCCGTCATTGGCCGCAGCGGTTGAGAGGATTATTCTGCAAGGCGATGTCCCCTCGCCGTCCAACCCACCGCAAGGCTGCAACTTTTGCACGCGTTGCCCCAAGGTGATGGATATCTGCAAAATCGACGAACCCGAATACCGAGAGGTCAAGCCAGGCCAGTTCACGGCCTGCCACCTTTACAACGAGACACCCACTGCCACGTCAGAATAGGCAGGGGCCCGAGGTCAACAAGAGCGTCCAACTAGGAGAAGTAAGACAATGAAACTCAAGACATTAATGCTCGGCGCAGCCGCCAGCTTTGCCGTCGCTCCAATGGCTTATGCCGATGGGCACGAAGGCGAGCGTGGCCGCGATGGTCAACTCAACATCATCTATTGGCAAGCGCCTTCCATCCTGAACCCTTACCTGTCGGGCGGCACCAAAGACCTTGAGTCTGCCTCCCTTGTGGTTGAGCCTTTGGGCCGCTACGACGAGACTGGTGCGATGGTTCCATACCTCGCTGCAGAAATTCCAACAGTGGCAAATGGCGGCGTCTCCGAAGACCTGACATCGATCACTTGGAAGCTGAAAGAAGGCGTCTTGTGGTCTGATGGCTCGCCCGTCACATCCGCGGACGTTGTGTTCACTGCTGATTACTGCATGAATCCAGAAGGCGGCTGCGCGCAGCTGGCTAAATTCGAAGGCGTGTCTTCTGTAGAAGCCCTCGACGATATGACTGTCAAAGTGACATTCAACGGTCCGAAACCGAACCCATATGGTCCGTTCATGGGCGCTCAGTCCCCGATCATCCAAGCGGCGCAGTTTGCTGACTGTACCGGTGCAAAAGCACCTGAATGCACAGAGGCCAACTTTGGCCCAATCGGCACAGGTCCGTTTGTTGTCACTGATTTCCGTACCAATGACGTCATCCAGATGGTTGCGAACGAAAATTACCGTGAAGCTGGCAAACCTGCCTTTGCATCGCTGACATTCAAAGGTGGCGGCGACGCGACTGCGGCTGGCCGTGCGGTTATGGAAACCGGCGAATTTGATTACGCTTGGAACATGCAGTTGGCACCGGATGTGCTTGCATCCATGGCAGAAGGCGGCGTGGGCAAGCCCATCAGCGCATTCGGCACATTGGTCGAGCGTCTTGAGCTGAACATGACAAACCCGTCATCCGATCTGCCTGAAGGCGAGCGTGCGACTGTTGCGCACCCGCACCCGTTCTTGTCAGATGAAGCTGTTCGCCGCGCATTGTCTATGGCAATCGATCGTGAATTGCTGGTCGAAGTCGGCTACGGTCAGGCTGGCCGTCCAACATGTAACCTGGTTCCTGGCCCAGAGGTCTATGCCTCTATGGATAACACAGGTTGCCTGACCCAAGACATCGACGGCGCCAAAGCGCTGCTGGATGGCGCAGGCTGGGTTGACAGCAACGGCGACGGCATCCGCGAAAAAGACGGTGTTGAGCTGCGTATCTTGTACCAGACATCCACAAACGCTGTGCGTCAGGATTTCCAGGCTCTGATCAAAGAGTGGTGGTCCGAGATCGGTGTTGAAACCGAGCTGCGCAACCTTGATGCGTCCGTGTTCTTTGGTGGTGACCCAGGTTCGCCTGACACATACCAGAAGTTCTATGCAGACGTTGAGATGTATGCCAACAACTTCGATGGCACAGATCCACAGGCCTATCTGTCCGCCTACCGTTGTGGCAACGAGCCTAAGCCATCCAGCCAGTGGCAGGGTGAGAACATCAACCGCTTCTGTGATCCTGCGTATGACGCGATGATCGACGAGCTGGGTGCAACTGCCGACATCAGCAAACGTGCCGAACTGGCCCGTGCGATGAACGACATGTTGACCAAAGACACGATGACAATCGTGCCACTGGTTGACCGTGGTCGTGTGTCTGCACATGCCAACGATCTGGGCGGTGTTGTTCTGAACACTTGGGACTCCGAGTTGTGGAACGTTGCTGACTGGTATCGCATCGGCGAATAATCTGGCGGCGCCATGGGCTAAAGCCCATGGCAACCCAGTTTCAATCACAAACAGGGCGCGGCGCGTCTGTGCCCTGTTTCCCACCCCGACCAAAGCACTAAACAAAGGCGTCCCATAAAATGCTGACCTACACTATCCGCAGGTTGTTGTTGTCGATCCCGACGCTTTTGTTCATTGCTTTCGTGATCTTCATGTTGCTCGAACTCGCGCCAGGTGACCCGATGGCACAAATGCCGTTGACGATCCCGCCCGAGGTTAAGGAAAAGATGCGCATTGCCTTGGGGCTAGGCGAGCCCTGGTGGATCCGTTTCCCATTATGGCTAAAGCAGTTCTTTATCGTTGAACCACAGTATTGGATCGACGGAGCATTCGGCACCAACTTTGCCGATGGGGCCCAGAGGATTATCAGTTTCCAGTCGCGCAGCCCGGTATTCGACGTCATCGCACAGCGGATGCCACAGACCCTATGGGTTGTCGGGATGTCCTATATTGTCGGCGTTTTGATCGCCCTGCCAATCGGGATTATCAGCGCCTACAAGCAGTATTCCATTTTCGACCAGACCGGCACATTTGTATCGATGATCGGCTTTTCTGTTCCGCCATTCTTTTCCGGTGTGCTGCTGATCGTGATCTTTTCGGTCCAACTGAAATGGCTGCCTTCGATCTACGACACGACCCATGTCGTCACGTCGTGGGATACGTTTGTGTTCCAGCTCAAGCAGATGATCATGCCCGTAATGGTGCTGGCACTGCAAACCACCGCGCAAGTCAGCCGCTATATGCGGGCGTCGATGCTAGACAACCTAGGCCAAGACTACGTCCGCACCGCCCGTGCCAAAGGCATGTCCGAAAGCGTCGTTGTCATGAAACACGTTGTGCGCAACTCAATGATCCCCGTTGTGACAGTGATCGCATTGGGCATCCCGTCGATTTTTGGTGGCGCGATCATTACCGAACAGATTTTCAAGGTGAACGGATTGGGTCAACTCTTGATCATCGCCTTACAAGGCAGTGATATTCCGATGGTTATGACAATTACTTTTTTGCTGGCGGTGCTGATCGTCATGATGAACCTGATCGCCGACGTTCTATACGGCATTCTGGACCCGAGGATCCGCTATGACTAATCAAGCTGTTGAGACCGCCATCCTAGTGGAAAAACCGCGCAGCCAATGGCGCGATGTCTGGGACCAGTTCCGCAGTCACAAAGGTGCCTTTGTAGGCCTGTGTTTCCTTGTCTTTATCACGCTGTTTTGCGCCATAGGACCCCTGCTGTGGGATATCGATCCGGGCAAACTGAACATCCGCAACAAGAACCTCCGGCCAATTTTCACAGCGATCTGGGACAGCGGTGCAAAAGTATCATGGGGCAACCCGATGGGCACCGATAACCTAGGTCGTGATATCATGGCCAACATCATGCAAGGTGGTCGCATCTCGCTCGCTGTTGGGTGGACGGCGATGATCCTTGCACTTGTTATCGGGACATTTATCGGTGTGATGGCGGGCTATTTCAAACGGCTCGACGGGCCGCTGATGCGTTTTACCGATCTGGTCTTGTCGTTGCCGTTGTTGCCGCTTTTGCTGGTAATGATGCTGCTGTTCCGGGATCCATTGCGCGCAGCCTTTGGACCAGAAACCGGTATTTTCTTGTTGATCGTGACCGGTATCGGGATCACCAGCTGGATGCCAACCGCGCGGATCGTGCGCGGCGATGTTATGGCGCTAAAGGAGCGGGAATTTGTGCTGGCGGCACGGTCCATTGGCACCCCTGCCCGCCGGATGATCACGCGGCACCTGCTGCCGAACGTCCTGTCACCAATCATGGTTTCCGCGACATTGGGTCTGGCCACTGCTATCATCACCGAAAGCGCGTTATCGTTCCTCGGCCTCGGCTTTCCGTCCGATTTTCCGACATGGGGCAAGATCCTGTTCGACAGCGTCGACCGGATGACGTCCTTTCCCGAGCGGGTGATCTGGCCCGGCATCGCGATCTCATTGACTGTGCTGTCGGTGAACTACATCGGCGATGGGCTGCGCGACGCCCTCGACCCGCGTATCCGCGGCCTCTAATGACCCAGCTTTTGGCGGATCCGGCGCACCATTAGCCAGACCGTCACAAGCACCATCGGTGTCACAATCGCCGCAGTCGTATATTTGCTAAGCCCCGCGACCACTTGGACGGGACCAAGCAGATACATCAGCAGGTTCACGGCGTAGTAACTGATCGCGACGACCGACAGTCCCTCAACCGTCTGCTGCAAACGCAACTGCATATCAGCGCGACGATCCATGCTCTCTAATAGATCACGGTTCTGGGTCGACCGTTCGACGTCGACTTGAGTGCGCAACAAGTCACCCGCACGGGCGGCGCGTTTTGTCAGGCTTTCTAGCTGGTCGGCTGTTGATTTCACTGTCCGCATCGCAGGTTCAAACCGGCGCATCATAAATTCGGCAAAGGTCTGATGGCCCTCAAATTGAGCCTCACGCAGGATGTCGATCCGCTGCGAGACGATATGGTCATAGGCGCGGGTCGCCCCAAATCGATAGGACGAAATAGCAGACAAATCCGCCAACTCTGCCGAGACCCCCAACAGTTGATCCAGCGTGCCCTCAGCATCAATTTCGGGATCCTTGATCGACGCAACCAACTGTCCCAAACGGGCTTCGATGTGGGACAGCTCGGGCGACATCTGGCGCGCCATAGCAAAACCAAGCATCGCTACCGCCTTGTAGGTTTCAATCTCGCACAGGCGCTGGATGACGCGGCCAATCCTTTGGCTGCCGGTCGTTGGTCGGGCAAAGACCGCAAGCCGTGTATGACCAGCGGGATCAATCCGGAAATCCGCAGCAGAAACCACATCGTCTTCGAGCATCCGGCTCAGTGCGAGGCTCTCGGCCACAAAATGGGATTTGGCGATATCCGACAACCCGCTGTCCCCTTTTTGAACCGAGATATCGATCAACACACTTGTGATGCACTGGCCCTCGCAGGACTTTAACCAATCGGCTGGAAACACCGAAAACGCAGCACCGTCAAACGGGTGTTTGGCCTCGCCTTCGCAAAAAACCGAATAGGTCACAAATTCGGTGTGCCGCTCCCATTTGATCTGATGCTGGCCGATCTGGCCCGAGTAATGGGTGGCCTCGGGTGGTGGGTGCGGCGCGCCATATCTGTCCAGCAATGCAATCAGCTGCGCCCGATCGGCGGACCCGTCCTTTGATGCCGCCGGGGTCATCGCTACATACGCCGCCTGCGCGGGGGCCGCTACATTGGGGAATGGTCGCGCGTGCAGTTCATTTGCCAATGCATAGCGTAACGGATGATCGGTCAATAGTGCCATGGCCGCCTCTTAGGTTGATATTTGCGCCAAGCATTAGCAGCAATTCCGGATACGTAAACGGAAAAATGAGCAAATTCAAAATGTTACGGGAATACAATTGTATACATGACCCGTCGATTGGACTGGCCGGACCTATATTGCAGGAGTAAGATGACCCCATGTCCCGTATGATCCTATTTAACAAACCCTACGGCGTGTTGTCGCAATTTACCGACACCAAAAGCCCGACCACGCGCCCGACTCTGTCAGGTTTCATAGATGTGCCAATGGTTTACCCCGCTGGGCGGTTGGACCGCGATAGCGAAGGATTGCTGCTGCTGACCGACGACGGCGTGCTACAGGCCAAGATTTCCGATCCCAAACACAAGATGTCCAAGACCTATCTGGTGCAAGTCGAAGGCACACCCACTGATGCCGATCTCCAGCCACTGCGCGACGGAGTGACGCTCAAGGACGGACCAACCCGCCCTGCCCGCGTGCGCCTGATTGATGCGCCTGAGCTGTGGGACCGCGATCCACCTGTGCGATATCGCAAGTCCGTGCCGGATACGTGGATCGAAGTCACCATCAGCGAAGGCCGCAACCGCCAAGTCCGCCGCATGACCGCCCACATCGGCTTTCCGACACTACGACTGGTGCGCTGGCGGATTGGAAACTGGACGCTGGACGGAATCGGTCACGGGGCTTGGGTTGAAGGGGGATGAATTGCCGCCGTGCGGGACAATGCGCTCATTGACTCAACGTTGTTCGATGTCCGCTTACATGGCATTGCGAAGCTTTGTTGCCTCAACCAAGTTAATGTGAGCCGAACACACCACACAGGAATTGAACGGTGAAGATCTCCAAAATTAGCGTCTTTCAAAAGGGCCTGCCCTATGGTGGTGGCGGGCTTGCCGTTGGTGATCTGAGCGAGCAACGCGCACGAACGTTTGATACGTTCAATAGCACTGTCGTGGTTGTCGACACTGACGCAGGGGTTAGTGGCTGCGGTGAATCCTGCCCATGGGGTCCAACCGACCCCGGAACGATGCGGGCCATGCCAAGCCTTGCTAACGCCCTGTTGGGTCAAGACCCGCTTGAGCTTCACAATATCGAACTGAATATGGATGCCGCAATCGAAGGGCACACCTATGCAAAAAGCGCAATTGATATTGCGTGCTGGGACATCCTTGGAAAAAGCACCGGCACCCCTGTTTACGACCTCTTGGGTGGCAAGTTGACCGACGGCGCGCCACTGTATCGTTGCGTCATGGAGCAAGAGCACGACAAGATACGCGCTGAAATTGAACAATATCGGGCGGCTGGCTACAAATACCTCAAGCTTAGGGTCGGCATCCAACCAGAAGAAGACATCGAACTTATCCGATTTGCTGCTGAAATCGCTGAACCGGGTGAAATCGTTTACGCGGATGCAAATTGCCGCTGGACGCTTTCTGAAGCCATGAAAGTTGCACAGGCGATTGAAGATCTTGACGTCATGATCGAACAACCGTGCCTTACCTATGAAGACTGTCTGCATGTGCGTGCGAATACGAACCTGTCGATGAAGCTTGATGAACTTGTGACCGGTCAACTCATTGCTGAGCGCATCATCCAAGACCGGGCAGCTGACGTTGCCTGCGTGAAGATGGCGCGCATCGGTGGGCTGACAAAGGCCAGAAGATTACGCGACATTTTCGTTGAGCAGGGTGTAAAGGTCGTCACCGAATGCATGATGGGTGGTGAGATTATATCTGCGGCGGTTTCGCATTTTGCCGCGTCCACGCCTTCGGAGCTTTTGTTCAACACGACGGACTTGCATGCTTACAATACTGAATCGACAGGTTCACCAGCGCCGCCGACATCCGAAGGTCGGTTATATTGCCGCAACACCCCGGGACTCGGAGTCGAGCCTGATTTCGAAAGCCTAGGTGATCCTGTGGCTGTCTATGAATAGTGAGAGCAGTGATAGCTGCTGGGTAGTTTAGATGGGTATTCAAAGCCGGAATTCCGCACAGCGGACGTTAGTGGTCGCCGCAGCATTTGTTGATATGGGCTCAAACCAGACCTTCACAAGAAAAAGCCCCGCATTGGCATGCGAGGCTTTCCAGCTTTCATAGAACCGAGAATCTTTAGTCGATCTTCGGCAACAGCGTATCCAATGACGCTTTGGCGTCCCCATAGAACATCCGCGTGTTGTCCTTAAAGAACAGAGGATTTTCTATCCCAGAATAGCCGGTGCCTTGGCCGCGTTTTGACACGAACACTTGCTTGGCTTTCCAGCATTCCAACACAGGCATACCTGCAATCGGGCTGTTCGGATCCTCTTGGGCCGCTGGGTTCACGATATCATTTGAGCCGATCACAATGGCGACGTCCGTATCGGGGAAGTCGTCGTTGATCTCGTCCATTTCCATCACGATGTCATAAGGCACCTTGGCCTCGGCCAGCAGCACATTCATGTGCCCGGGCAAGCGACCTGCCACAGGGTGGATCGCAAAACGCACGGTCTTGCCTTGCGCACGTAGTTTGCGCACCAGATCGGCCACCGCAGATTGAGCTTGGGCCACCGCCATACCGTATCCGGGAATGATGACAACGCTCTCGGCCTCGTTCAGCGCGGCAGCAACACCATCGGCGTCGATCGCGATCTGCTCGCCTTCCACCGCCATCTGCTCGCCCGCAGGGCCGCCAAAGCCGCCCAGGATCACGCTGACAAAACTGCGGTTCATCGCCTTACACATGATGTAGGACAAGATTGCGCCCGATGATCCGACCAACGCGCCAACGACGATCAACAGATCGTTGCCGAGGCTGAAACCGATCGCCGCGGCTGCCCAACCGGAATAGCTGTTTAGCATGGACACGACGACAGGCATATCCGCCCCGCCGATCCCCATGATCAGGTGATAGCCGATAAACAGCGCCGCCAATGTCATGATGAACAGCGGTAGGAACCCGCCCGAGTTGAAATACCAGATCAACGTCAAAACCGAGATGGCTGCCGCCCCGATGTTGAGCATGTGCCCGCCAGGCAGCTTGGTCGCGGCACTGTCAACGCGCCCTGCCAGTTTGCCATAGGCAATGACAGAACCGGTGAATGTGACCGCCCCGATAAAGATGCCCAAAAACAGTTCAACCCGCAGGATGTTGACTTCCACGGCCGATTTTTTGGCGATCAACGTCGCAAAGGTGCCAAGCTCGCCACCAGCTGCCGCATTTCCAATCTCGAAATGCGCAATGAACCCGACGAACACCGCCGCCAGACCAACAAGCGAGTGCATCGCAGCAACCAGTTCCGGCATCTGCGTCATCTGGACGCGTGTCGCCAATTGGTAGCCGATGACACCCCCGCCGCCGATCAGGATCAGCGACCAGAACCACAGTCCGGCCCCCGGCCCCATAAGGGTCGCGACCACAGCCAACGCCATGCCCGCAATGCCATACCAAACCGCACGTTTCGCGCTTTCTTGCCCAGACAGCCCGCCAAGTGACAGGATAAATAGGACCGCTGCGACCACATAAGCCGCTGTTGTGAAACCAAATTCCATAACTCAGCCCCCCCTATGATTTCTGGAACATGGCAAGCATGCGCCGTGTGACGAGGAACCCGCCAAAGATGTTGATACCCGTCATGAACAAGGCCAATGAAGCCAACAAGATCACGAGCCACGACCCGGATCCGACTTGGACCAATGCGCCCAGAATAATGATCGAGCTGATCGCATTGGTCACAGCCATCAACGGCGTATGTAGCGAATGCGCCACCCCCCAGATGACTTGGAAACCAACAAACACCGCCAGCACAAACACGATAAAGTGTTGCATAAAGCTGGCAGGCGCCACTAGGCCCACGCCCAACAACAACACAGCACCCGCGGCCAATAGGCCCACTTGGGTCTTGGTCTCGGAATTAAATGCCGCGACCTCAGCTGCGCGCTTTTCCTCGGCCGTCGGTTCGGGAACCGGTGCCGCCTTGGGTTGGGCCGCAATAGCCGCGATTTTGGGTGGCGGCGGTGGGAATGTTATCTCTCCGTTGTGCGAAATTGTTGCCCCACGGATCACATCGTCGTCCATGTTGTGGTCGACCTTGCCGTCCTTGTTAGGGGTAAGGTCGGTCATCATATGGCGAATGTTCGTCGCATATAGTGTCGACGATTGCGCCGCCATCCGGCTTGGGAAATCGGTGTAACCGATAATCGTCACACCGTTTTCTGTAACGATCTTTTCGTCCATGACCGTCAGTTTGCAGTTGCCTCCTCGCTCGGCCGCGAGGTCAACAATCACCGATCCGGGCTTCATCGCATCGACCATATCCTTCGTCCACAGTTCGGGCGCATCGCGTCCGGGGATCAGGGCCGTGGTGATGACAATATCAATATCGGGGGCCAATTCGCGGAACTTGGCCAACTGGGCCGCCGCAAATTCGGGGCTGGACACAGCGGCATAACCGCCCGTGGCTGCGCCGTCTTGCTGTTCTTCTTCAAAGTCTAGGAACACAAATTCCGCGCCCATGCTTTCGACTTGTTCGGCTACTTCGGGGCGCACATCAAATGCGTAGGTGACAGCACCCAGTGACGTTGCCGTCCCAATCGCCGCCAAACCCGCGACACCCGCGCCCACGACCAACACCTTGGCTGGGGGCACCTTGCCCGCCGCGGTCACCTGACCGGTAAAGAAGCGGCCAAAGTTGTTGCCCGCCTCGATCACCGCGCGGTAGCCCGCAATATTGGCCATCGACGACAACGCGTCCATCTTTTGTGCCCGGCTGATGCGGGGCACCATATCCATCGCAATGACGGTTGCGCCCTTTTTAGTTGCCTTTGCCATCAGCTTTTCATTCTGAGCCGGATAGAAAAAGGAAATCAGTGTCTGATTATCTTGCAGGCGGTTTGCCTCGGTGTCCGACGGTGGCCGGACCTTTGCGATAATGTCGGATGCTTTGAATAGCGCTGTGGCGGTTTTGACCACCTCAACGCCAGCGTCGATGTATGATGCATCAGAGAAACCAGCATTGGCCCCCGCGCCGGTTTCGATAACGCAGTCGAACCCCAGCTTTTGCAAATCCTTGGCGGAGGCTGGCGTCATTGCCACCCTGTTCTCGCCTTCGAATATCTCTTTTGGTGTCCCGATTTTCATGGACGACCCTCCTACGCGATTTTGCAGTGCGGCATTGGTAGCTTACGACATTTTGTTTCACAAGCAGCTAGCTGCACGAAACAACAATGCTCAAATCACTGTCATCATATCCAGCGCCGTGTGGCTTGTTCATAACGCGCATAGTCCATACGAAATTTACGACGCAGCATTTTTTCCTCGGGCACAATAAACCGGCGTTCGATGGTCCAGATGAAAACCGGAACCAGAATAAGCCCGAGTGGCGCATCCCAACGCAGCGCCAATCCGGCAAGGATTAATGCGTCCGCCAGATAGATCGGATTGCGGCTAAGGTTGAAAACCCCCTTGGTCACAAGGGAGTCTGCCTCTTTATGCGGCACAAATGTCGTTCTATGGCGGCGCATTTCAATCAACGCCAACACCATCAGAACCACGCCAGCACCAACGAATAGCCCGCCCAAGAATTGGACAAGCGGCCCCTCAAACGACAAATCATATGGTTGCCTGGCGCCCAGCTGCCACACAACCATCAACGCGATCCCTAGCCAAACCGGAGGTATATCGATCCATTTCATTTGGGCAGTGTTAAACGGTTGATCCCGCTTGTCACTGGCCGCGGCTGCGATACGATGCCGCAACGGTCCGAATTTGCCTCGGGTGTCGCAGCCGACCTCTGGCAACGGCTTGGGTAGTCGACCAGTTTGATTAGGAGTACACATGACCGATTTCGCAGCCACAAAGGCCCAGTTTCACACCAATGATGGGATGACTTATCTGGATGGGAATTCACTTGGCTTGCTTCCCAAAGCTGCCGCGGGTCGGGTTCAACAAACCGTAACCGACGAATGGGGCGAACTGGTCATAACAGGGTGGAACCGCGCCGGTTGGATGGCAATGCCCAAGGCATTGGGAAACCGGATTGGCCACCTGATTGGCGCCGAGACCGACCATGTAGTGATAGGTGACACCCTATCAATCAAAGTATATCAGGCCGTCGCTTCGGCCCTGGACCTGAACCCTACGCGCAAGGTGGTCCTCTCGGACACCGGCAACTTTCCAACCGATCTATATATGGTCGAGGGATTGATCCGCACGATAGGACAGGGGCACGAACTGCGCACTGTCGCGCCCGAGGCCCTGCTCGACGCACTCGATGATGACGTGGCGGTCTTGATGTTGACGCAGGTCGACTACCGCACGGGGCGCATGCATGACATGGCCGCACTGACCCGTGCGGCTCAGGCTCGCGGGATTATTACCGTTTGGGATCTTGCCCATACTGCCGGCGCAGTCGAGGTCGATTTGAAAGGGTGTAACGTCGATTTTGCCGTTGGATGCACTTATAAATACCTCAATGGTGGTCCAGGTGCGCCGGCCTTTATCTATGTTGCGCCACGCCATGCCGACCACATTCAGCCCGCTCTTTCGGGGTGGTTGGGGCATGATGCCCCGTTTGCGTTTGAACCCGCGTATCGCGCCGGATCAGGGGTTGAGCGGATGCGCGTCGGCACGCCGCCTGTAATCCAGATGGCAGCCCTCGAGGCCGCACTGGACATTTGGGCACAAGTCGACATGGCTGACGTCCGGGCAAAGTCCATAGAACTGACTGACAGGTTTATTAAAGGCGTCCAAGCCGCCTGCCCTGATCTGGAACTGGCCAGCCCTCAAGACCACCGCGCGCGCGGCAGCCAAGTCTCGTTTCACCATCCCGAAGGTTATGCGGTAATGCAGGCCCTCATCGCACAAGGCGTCATTGGTGATTTCCGGGCCCCTGACATCATCCGCTTCGGTTTTACCCCACTCTATACAGACGACGCGGACGTAGACCGCGCGGTGAATGTGTTGTCAGAAATTATTGCCAATGGCACGTGGGATGATCCCGAATTCAAGACAAGAGCCGCTGTGACATAGGTTTGGTCGCCGGTTCGCAAATGTTGGCGGCGGTTCGGTTTCAAAGCGGGTACAACAATACAGTGGGCGTCGCCATGGGCTTAAGCCCATGGTAACCGCCGCTCATGAATGCCGCCGCAAATGGCCTAGCCCGACTTGTCCAACAGCCCTAGAACCTATGGTTCGCGCATAGCATCGCGTGAACGGTAAAGCGGCTTGGTAAGATACTGCAGCACAGTCTTTTCGCCAGTGTGCAATTCCACCGAGGCTTGCAATCCGGGCCGGATCGCGATCCGGCTTTGACGCTGGTCGAGATTTTCAAGATCCACGCCTACCGTGACTTTATAATGCGGAGGCGTTTCGGGACGACGCTCGTCCTTGAACGTGTCCGCCGAGATGAATTTCACCTGCCCCGTCAGGCTGCCATAGATGGTATAGTCGTAGGCAGTCAGTTTAATCGTCGCATTTTGGCCGGGGATAACATTTGCGATGTCTTCGGGTTTGACTTGCGCCTCGACAAACAACTCGTCCCCCAGCGGAGTGATCTGAGCGATCTCTTCGCCCGGGCGGACAACACCACCGATTGTCGTAATACCAAGACTGTTCACAATGCCACGCATCGGTGATTTGATCACGGTGCGTGACAGCTGGTCGTTGGCCATCCGCAGATTTTGACCCAATTGCGCAATCGTCTGCAAAGTTTCTGAATATTCGGATGCGCGGTCCAACTCGGCACCCGTCACAATCTCGTTGTAGCGAATTTCCGCGTCGGCATGGGCTTTGCGGGCCTTAGTCACTTCGAACAAGGCCACGATTTCGCGGGCCAGCATGTCTTCCATCAAGGCCAATTCGCGTGATGTCTCGCGCTTTACCCGTGCCGCGCCATCAACTTTGCTAGCATAATCCGTCTGTCGTGCGTTCAGCAGCGCCCGTTCCGAGGCCACGATATGGGGGCTTCGGTTGCCAATTTCTTGTGGAACAGAAAAATCAAAGGCTCCGCCGATTTCGGCCTCCAGGCGCAGACGTTTGACCTCGGCTGCGATGATCTGGTCTTCGAGGTCGGTGACCGAAGTCCGAAACCCTGTCCCGTGCAGCCGCGCCAGAACATCACCGGTTTGCACGATGTCCCCTTCTGCCACCAACAATTCGGCCAGAATGCCGCCTTCGAGGTTCTGAATAATCTGCGGGCGAGAGGCCGACACGACTTCTCCGTTGGCGCGCACGATTTCGTCGATCCAAGCGAATTTCGCCCAAAGCAAGAACAACAAAACAGTCGCCCCCACCAGCCAGATCGTCATGGATGATCCGCGCATCCGGTCGGAAAATTCTGCGTCGATGGTTGCCATCAGCTTGCTGCCTTTTTCTTGTCGCGCATGTGCGCGAGAACCTGATCCCGAGGTCCGTCCACCGTCAAACGCCCGTTTTGCAGGATCATGGTCCGGTCAGTCAGTTGCAAGATCGGCACCCGGTGTGTCGCAATGATCGCGGTCCGGCCCTTTAGCCAAGTCTCAAGCCGGCTGACCAAAGTCGCCTCAAGCGTTTGGTCCAATGCGGCTGTAGGCTCGTCCAGCAAACAGACCTTGGGGTCTTGTAGCCACAGGCGGGCCCAACCGATGGATTGACGTTGACCGATCGACAGGCCTTCGCCACCGTCGCGAATTTCCAGATCGAGACCCTTGGGGTGGTTACGCACAAACGGCCCTAACCCCGAAAAATCGAGTGCGGACAGCAAACGCTCGTCATCGCGTTCGAGCAAGGTCAAGTTCAGGTTTTCGCGCAAACTGCCCGCGAACAAGCGCACTTCTTGGCTGAGGTATCCAATACCGCGACGCAGATCGCGGGCCATAACCTGACCCATATCGATCCCGTCGATCAGGATCCGGCCCGAGGTCGGTTTGTGAAGACCTGACAGGACCTTTAGCAATGTTGATTTGCCCGAACCATTCGAGCCTAGGATCGCGACGTGCTGCCCAGCCTTGATCGTCACCGCGGGGATGTCGATAGTGGCATTACTGCCTTCCTCATAGGTATAGGTAACTTCGCGCAGTTCGTATTCACCGGCAATGGTTTCGCGGCGCAAATAGCTGCGGCCCTCTTCAGTGTCCTGCGGCGCATCAACGATGCCGTCCAATGCATCCAGTGCCGCCTTGACGTTCGACCATCGTGCCAAGGTGCCCGCAAGCTGGGTCAGCGGCCCAAGGGTCCGCGAGGTCAGGATACCAACCGCGATGATTGTCCCGATCGTAAATTCACCTTGGAAAACCATAAACGTGCCAACGACGACAGCAGACACATATGTCGCTTGCTGGACGCCTTGGCTCCAGAATGTCAGGGTCGATGCCAGCTTGCGCTGTTCGGATGTCGCCAGCGAGGAAAGCGCTGTCAGCTCGGACCAGATCCGGCGAAACCGGTCTTCGCCGCGCTGTGCTTTGATCGTATCAACGTCATAGATCGCCTCGTGCAGCAAGCGCGAGGTCTTGGTACTGGCACCTTGGGTGGCCATGGTCAGCTCCATCATCTTCTTTTGCATAAAGAAGGACGGCAGCACCATCAGGATTCCCCCCACGAACAACACCCAAACAACGTTGCCGCCGATAGACGCCACCAGAGCGAGGAACAGCACGATAAACGGCAGATCGGTCAGCGTGCCGATCGTCGACGCGGTGAAAAATTCGCGAATGGATGAAAACTCTCGTACGGCAGCAAAGGTCTGGGACGGCGCGCGCCCCTGCTGACCCGATTGCATGCCCAGCAGTTTGTCCATCAACAGCTGTTGGATTTGTAGTTCCATCCGGCGGCCTGCCCCGTCCATCAGACGGGCACGAGCAATGCGCAAAAACGCCTCTAGCAGCATCGCCAGACCGGCGCCGATGGCCAAAACCCACAAGGTTTCGGTCGACTGGTGCGGAATGACGCGGTCATAGACCTGCAAGGAAAAAAGCGCCACGGCCACGGCCAACAGGTTGGCTACGAACGACCCCAACGCCACCTCGGCCACGATGCGGCGGTAATCCTTCATGCGGCCCCAGAACCAATGGTCCGCCACACCCTTTGCGGCATGGCGACGGTTTAGTTCCTCGACGGCGACATCCGCCCGGACCAACTGACCCGCGAATACCGGTTGGAAATCAGCCACCGGCACTTCGGCGCGATTGTCAGCGCATGTGCTGTCAAACAGAGTCAGAGTTTCGCCATCCTGTTCAAGAACCAGAACGATTTGACCTGACGACATTTCCGCAAGGGCAGGCCACATTTTTGGTTGTAGAGCCTTGGCGCGAATGACTTTGGCCACCAGACCCACATGACACAAGGCCGCGGCGATGGCATCGACCGACAGGTCCCCGTCATTATCGGCGGTCAGTCGTTCAAGAATATCGGTACGTTGAAGCTCCACACCAAGAAAACCGGCATAAAGCGACGCCAGTTCGGCGCGCGCGCGGGCCTTGTCCGAAAACCGCGAAACCGGTGCGGGCGCGTCATTGGCGATCTCGCCTGCGGGGACCTGAACCGGTTTGATCCGGCTCAGCTTGCCGCCTTTGGTGGCATTGATGTCAAACGATAGGATCGGACCGCTCATATCTGATCTCCGTTGACCAATGTGCCTTTGATGCTGGCAATCTCCAATGCGACGCGGGTCATATCGAAGCCCAAGGCCACGGCGTCGCGTTCGGTGCGGACCTTGGTTTCAAAAATGCTGATGACTTCGGGCACGGCGCGTTGGCCGGCCTTTTGCTGGGCAGCGTAAATATCATAGTTGGCCTCGGCTTGTGCAGCCAGACTTTGGGCCTGTGCCTCTTGGCGGCGCAGAGACGCCAGCTCGCCTTCCAACGCGCGCAGTTTGCGGTTGGCATCTTCTTGCACCTGCCCCACGCGGGCCGCGGCGGCGGCCTTTTGTTGTTCAATGGCGGCCATATTGGCCCCCATACCGAACCCGATCCCGTTATCGGAGCCCAACGACAGGCCCAAACCGCCGCCGTTTCCAATATCACCACCCGCCGTCAGACTTGGCAAGAAACCGGCGCGGGCGGCTGTGGCCTCGGCCACCGCACGGGTGCTTTCGGCGCGGGCCTTCAAGACAGCCAAAGGCGTGCCGTCAACGTTGCCGTCTGTCAGGTCGGATTTGCCCGAAATATCAGTGACAGGAGAGGCCGCCATCGCTTGCAATTCGGACATGGCGGCACTTGCGGCCTCGACATCCGATGACATGTCGGCGGTCATCTGATTGCGCTTTTGTTGTACCACTTGCAGCTCGACCCGTGAGGACACACCGCCTTTGACACGTTCGCTCATGATATATTCGTAATGGTCCATCTGCTTTAGCGCGCGGCGATTTACTTCGGCGCGGGCGCCAGCGGCTTGCGCCGTCAGATACAGATCCAGCGCAGAAAAGACGCGCATGTTCGTGTCCTGCGCCAAAGTCACCGCGGCGACTTCGACGTCTGCCGCCGCATAGTCGCGCTCGGCCTTTTTGCGTCCATTGTCGAACAAAACCTGTTCAACAACCAAAGACGTGACGACCGACCCAAGCGAGGTTAGTGAAACCGACGGGCCAATGCTGGGCAACCAATTGCTGGCACGGGCCTCGGCGCGCAATTTTGCCGCTCGCAAGTCGGCCTCGGCCGCCCGCGTGTTGGCTGCAAGTACCGCGTTGGAAATGTCGGTGTAGGGTCCTGAGCCCAGCACCGAACGCCTGTTCAACAGGGCCTCGATGATCGGCGACTGGGTGCCGTCTTGCATTTGGCTGTCAAGCGCGGCCGAGGGTTGCTCGGCCTTTGCCTTGTCGGCCCCGGCAAGCATTGAAAACGGGCTACGTGACACGCCCTCTGCGCCCATACAGGCCGAGAGCAGTGCAAGCACACACACCGCTGATGTTAGTTTGAAACCGTCCCGTAGATACACTGCCGAATGCCCCGCCGAATTTTATTCTTATTTTGGGGTCGCGGGCCGGTTTTATCCGGCCCGCGGTTGTCTCGCTTTTTGGATCAGACCACGGTCTGATTAAAGTCGATGTCCTGACTGATGATCAGTTCGCCACCGTTGTCGCCAACAGTAAACACGTTGTAGGCCTGACCATCGATCGTTGTGGTGCCTGTCATCTGCGCTGTGCCGTTCAAGGTCACATGATCATCGATGCCGCCGTGGATCGTCAGGCTGTTGTCGTTGTCCGACAGAGCCTCGAGATCGGCGATGCTGATTGTCAGCTCGCTGTCGTCGGCGTATTCCAGATCAATGGCGCCGATGTTGAACTCGCCCAGGGCAGCAGCGTTCATATCAACCACTGAATTGCCGTCTTCGTCCAGCACCAGCAAGGTCGAGTTGGTGTTTCCAGCCGCGTCTTGGGTGGTAACAACCAGATGGCTGCCGTCAGGAACCTCGGCTCCATTGTCAAAGATGTGCTGCAATTCGCCGTTGATCGGGTTCACGAACGATCCGCCAGATACGTCGCCTGCACTGGTCCCACCATCAACAAACTCGGACACATCGACCGCAGTTCCGGTGGACACATCCACCATCGAGAACCCACGTGTTTCGGTGTCAGCGGTTGTCACGGATTCGATGTTTGCGGCATCAGGCGCCTCTGTATCGACAGTAAATGCATCAGAAATGCTGGTGACGTTGCCCGCCGCATCCGTCGCTTCGATTGTGACCGTCGCATCATAAGTGCCCGCAGGGATATCACCCGCTGCAAATGTGATTGTCCAGTTGCCGTTTGCGTCGACTGTCGCGGCACGCGGCTCGGTGATCCCGTCAAACGTTACCATCACAACCGAACCCTGCTCGACCACGCCATTCAGTGTGATCCCATCGGCGGCTTCGGCGTTGCTCACGATATCGTCGCCCTCAACCATGCCCGGCGCGCTGGCCAGTTGGTTGACGTAGGTGTCGACTGTCAGGGTGCTTTGGGCGATGTCGGTGTTACCCGCAGCATCTGACGCCCGCACGGTCACTGGAATATCCAGTTCACCCGACGCAAATTCTACGCTAGCAAAATCGACAGTCCAGCTGCCGTCAGCGGCAACGGTTGCCGAATGGGTTGCGTTGCCCAGCGTCACTAGAACCGTATCCGCACCTGCGGACATGCCACTCAGGGTGACGCCGTCAGGATGCTCGACCCCATTGACAATCCCGTCACCGGCAACTGCGGACAGATCGACCGAAACCTCAGTCAGCGTATCGATCGCAACTGTCCCTGATGTCGTCGCGACGTTGCCAGCGGCGTCTGTTGCAGTGACAGCAACAGATGCGTTGGTTTCGCCTGCCGGCACTTCGGAGCTAGACCAATTGGCTGTCCAATTGCCATTTGCATCCGCTGTCACGGTCCGCGTTCCGGTGCCAAATGTCACCTCGACCTGAGCGCCCGGTTGCGACGTTCCGCTTAGCGTGACGCCATCGGCATGCTCAAGCGCGTTAACTGTGCCATCGCCTTCGACGGTTGCCGTCTCTAGGCCGACATTCATGATCGTATCGATCTGAACAGTGCCAGATGCCGATGCGGTGTTGCCCGCGGCATCCGTAGCCGTGACGGTGACTGGCGCGTTCAATTCGCCCGTTGGCACCTCACCCGCCTGCCAATCAGCAGTCCAGTTGCCATTTTCATCAGCAGTTACAGTGCGAATGCCCGTGCCAAATGTGATCGTCACCTGCGCACCGGGTTGCGATGTGCCGGTCAAAGTCACGCCATCGGCATGCTCGACTGCGTTCACGATCCCATCGATCTCGACTGTAGACGTCGAGACAGTTGCGTCCAACTCAGTGTCGATCTGAACGGTGCCAGATGCTGTGGCGGTATTACCTGCCGCGTCGGTAGAAATGGCAGTTACAGCCACCTCGAGCGTCCCTGTCGGGACATCACCTGCTGCAAATGTTGCGCTCCAGCTGCCGTCGGCACCGGCCTGCACCGTTTGCGTAGCAGTGCCAAAGTTCACTTGAACCGATGCATTCGCCTCGGCCACACCGTTTACCATCACGCCATTTGCATGCTCGGACTGGTTAACAGTGCCGTCACCACCAGCCAGCGACGTATCCATTGTCAGCGTCGTGACCGTATCGATGTGAACAACATCCACAGTCGTGGCGCTGTTGCCGTGTTCGTCAGTGGCCGTGACTGTGACCTCTAGATCATACTCGCCACCTTGGATGGTTCCTGCGGGGACATCCAATGTCCAGCTACCACCTGATACGACCGCGTCGTAATCGATGCCGTCGATTGTAACCACGACGGTGGATCCTTCTTGTGTGGAACCATTCAAAGTGAAACCGTCGGATTCTTCGTCAGAATTGATAACACCGTCTACTTCGACAGTATCCGTCTCGACAGTCACGTCAGCGACGGTATCAACCACCAATACGTCCTCGGCCGTAACCGAATTATCGCCCTCGGTCAGCGTAACGACGACATCAGCTTCGTATTCGCCATCCGGCAATTGTTCGGTTGTGAATTCAGCTGTCCAGTTGCCGCTGCCGTCAACTTCAACATTCTGAGAGACTTCGGAAATTGTAATCGTGCCGGACGCCCCTGGCGTACCTGTGCCCGAAA
>CAXIAS010000022.1:0-30484 GCA_964022195.1 uncultured Roseobacteraceae bacterium | reverse complement strand
TTGTTCAAAATCAAACCGGGGCGCAACGGAGTAAAGGTCGCGTCAATGTGAATAGGATACGGGTCGCCGGGAAAGTTGACAGTATGCACGCGGTGATCGGGATAGTGGCGCCGCAGCCATTCGATCCCCTTTAGGTTCGTGGTAAAGCCATGCTGCACCACTAGATCGCGGCCGAAACGCAACACATCAGCGGCATCAAACAGCGGTTCCTGCTCGGTTGTGACAAAGAACCTCTCGGCGGCCCACTGCAGGCGCTTTTCAACACCGATTTTGTCGGACAGGTAATCGGGATGATAATCTGCATCCGTCAGTCGAGGCTTGGGCGCACTTTCGTGGCGGAAATTCGGATCTTCGTCAAAGTAGCGCTCCATCAGCGGACGATAGTTCAGATACTCGAACCACCGGCAACGATACGACATTGTCGCCTCTAGCATTTCAGAGCCGACCGTCAGCAGAACATCACGCGGCGGCATGCAACCGAACTGACTATCTGTGTGAAAGTCCGGCGTCGTGACGGGCTTGGAGTGATCAATACTGTCTGGCCGGTCGACGACTACACCGCGTTTTTGCAGCATGGACGCAAAATTATCGAGAAGCTCATTCGCGCGATCAATCGTTTCCTGAGGACGACGACCCCATTGGCCCCGCATGTCGCTGTCTTCGGGCACTTTGGCATCAAGCGCGGGTTCCTCGGGCGGGATATGACAATCGTCGGCGCGGCCAACGATCACATGCTTGAGTGGATCCCATTCGTTCCAGCTGTTGACGACAGTCTTGGCAGGGGTGTTTGCGGGGCTTTTGGCGCTATCAGTGTTCATAATACCATTTCGTAGACAGCCCATTGCCACCGAGCAAGTCCGATTGCGACCCCTTGCATACTATTTGGGCCCGCTATTCAATGGCACCAACATAAATCAAGGAATGCGCCATGTTAAACCCAGTAAACCGGTTCAAAGCTGCCCTGCGCGAAGGCACCCAACAAGTCGGGGTCTGGAATTCGATCGGCGGCAATACCGCATGCGAGATTCTGGCAACTGCCGGATTTGATTGGGTGCTGGTCGATACAGAACATGCCGCTACATCTACCGCCGAGGTTCTGCCAGCGCTGCAAACAATTGCCGGGTATCCACGGGTCAGCGCAGTGGTGCGCCCAGCGTCCAACGATCACGTAACGATCAAACGGCTGTTGGACATGGGGGCGCAATCGCTCTTGATCCCATATGTGCAGTCGCCCGATGAGGCCCGCGCCGCGGTTGCGGCCATGCGATATGCCCCACGCGGCATACGCGGGATGGCCGGTGTTATGCGGGCGAGCCGTTTTGGGGCTGTTGCCGACTATGCGACAACCGTCGAAGACCAGCTGTGCCTGATCGTGCAAGTCGAAACCATTGAGGCGATGAAACATCTAGAAGCCATCGCACAGGTCGACGGGGTTGATGGTGTGTTTATCGGCCCCGCGGACCTAAGCGCGTCGATGGGGCTGCCCGGCCAGACCGGTCACCCAGATGTCGTTGCAGTGATCGATGACGCGATTGACAGGCTCTCGGCGATTGGTGTTCCATCGGGCATCTTGTCTCTGGACAATGCAAAAACGAAGCGCCTGATGGAGCGCGGCATCCGCTTTACAGCTGCCGGCGTGGATTCCGCTTTGCTGGCGACAGCAGCCCGCGGGTTGCGCGCGGCGTTCGACACCTAAACGGGGGGTTCGTCATCCAGCAAGATACGCGCAGCATTGCCTTGGTCATCATCATATTGTCCGGAGCGGACTGTCCAGAGGAATGCAAGTAGTCCAAGCCCGCCCAGAACCAACGACACAGGGATCAATACGACGAGAACATTCATGACAGACCCCTTAGACGTTGTGAATTCACGATCACAGTAATGGAAGACAGCGACATCGCCAATGCCGCGGCCAGCGGTGTCGCAAATCCGGCCAATGCGATCGGAATGGCGATCATGTTATAGACCGCCGCGATTGCAAAGTTCTGTTTTGACAGACGGCGTGTCGCGCGGGCTACGCGTAAAACCATCGGCAATTTAGCCAGACTGTCGCCCAGAATAATGACATCAGCCGCACTACGCGACGCCTCTAATGCGCGAGCAGGTGCAATCGACGCATGTGCCGCAGCCAAGGCGGCGGTGTCATTCAAACCGTCCCCCACCATTAAAACAGTAAGGCCTTCAGATTTCAGCGCGTCCAGCCGCGCCAGCTTGTCCTCGGGGCGTGTGTCCGAAATCACCGGCAATTGGACCTTTGCCGCGAAATCCAGCGCCGCTTGCGAGGCATCGCCAGTCACCACCTCGGCGGGGATATCGAGCGCGGCCAACGCCTCGGCCACACCTTCGCGCAGGGCCTCTGGTGCTTCGATCGCGTTGATCTTGTCTGCGATCCGCAAACCGAACCCGCCGAATTGGGCACCCAGCCAAGCACCCCGACCCAACATTACATGTGTGCCGTTCCACTGCGCCTGAACGCCTTGACCTGCGACCTCTTCGACGTGTTCCAATTGGGCCGGCGTCGCGTCAGCCAGTTCAGCCGCCAAGGCGCGCGACATCGGGTGGTTTGACAGTTGCGCCAGCGCCAGCCCAACCCCGCGATCGTCTGCCGTCATGTGGTCGGGCACAATAATTGCGGGTTGCGTCAAGGTTCCGGTCTTGTCGAACACTGCGTGATCAACTTCGGCCAAACGTTCTAGCGCGGTGGCATGTTTGACCAGATACCCTGCTGCAAACAAACGGCTGATCGCCGCGGTCGTGACTGCAGGAACAGCCAACCCTAACGCACAGGGGCAGGTGATGATCAGCACGGCAATTGCGATGTTTAACGAATGACGTATGTCACCCGTTGCCCAAACCCAGCCCACAAAGGCCGCAAGCGCCAATAGATGCACAACAGGCGCATAGATTTGCGCCGCGCGGTCGGCCAAGGCGGTATAACTGTTGCGCCCGTTTTCGGCCGTCTCAACCATCGCGGCCATCCGGCGCAAAGTTGTGTCCTCGCCTACGGCAGTTACGGTCAGGGTAATCGGCGCCGAGAGGTTGACTTCACCGGCTTGCAATAAGGCCCCTGCTTCAACACCAACTGCGGCGCTTTCGCCGGTCAGGAATGACCGGTCCATAAGGCCCGCACCAGACGCCAGCGACCCGTCGACGGGCACCCGCGCGCCACTGGGCACCAAAATCGTATCGCCGATAGCAATTTGCGAACAAGGAATGGTTTGTCTGCGCCCCTGCCCGTCCAACCGTTCGGCCGTATTGACCTCGAGCGCGGCCAATTCCGTGGGGGGAGACCGCCGGGCGGACCGGGTTTGGGAAGCCCGGGAACGGCCCGTTAGCAAAAAAAACGGCAGCGGCAACGCCGCGTCGAAATAAGCGTTTGCGCCACCCGAAACCGATTCCAATACCGACATGCCCGTTGCCAGCAAGATTGCGAGCGAAATGGGCACATCCATATTCAGCTTTCCAACCGAAAGCGCGTTCCAACCATTTCGGAAAAAGGGCTGACCGGAATAGGCGACAACCGGCACCGCAATCAACGCGGAAATCAAATGGAACAAGTCCCGCGTCGCATCTGCCGCACCTGACCATACGGCAACGGACAGAAGCATGACGTTCATCATTGCAAAACCCGCAACGGCCATGCGCGTCAACAGATCCCTGCCCGCTTTGTCGCGCCCTCCGGCCATAACCGCGGCATCTAGGGGGTAAATGTCGTAGCCCAATCCTTCGACCGCGTCTTGCACGGCCTCAGCGGGCACAGGACCGGTCACTGTCAGACGTTTGAGTGACAGGTTCACCCGCGCCTCGGCGACACCGGAAACCGCCGCCAACCCGCGTTCAATTTTGCCAATGCAGGCCGCGCAATGAATTGTCGGTAGCGAAAACTGCAGCCCGCCGCCGCCAGCCGCGTCAGAGGCAAGCGGTGCGCCAGCGCAGGCGGGGCAAGCGGCGGTCACTCAGCCACCTGAACGATAATTCGCTGCTGGAACAGTGTGCCATCGTCGGCGTGGGCCTTAAGGCGCAGGTTCCAGTTTCCGGCACTTGCGTCGACAGCCGCGCGATACGCGCCATCGTAATACGCAAAGGCTGGGTTTTGATCCTGACCGACATGTGTCGCGCGGCCAAAAGTGGCCGACACGATCTCCGGTGCCAGCGGGCCGTCAGCATCCAACACCTGCAGCACCAGCTGGTCCCCCTCCAGCCGCGCTGAGACATCCCAGCCCAAAGCCTCTTGGGCAGCACGGTCGACATCGAACGACTGGCTTGCCACATAAGAGTTCTTAACTTCGAGCCCTGGAAAGGTATTAACCGCGTTAAAGGCGAGGGTCAGATTGACCGAGATAATAATCCCGAACGCCCCAACGAATGTGGCCAACACATGCCATCCTTTGATTTCCTTCATCGGTCTGCCTTTCCGTTAAATGTCGTCGCCTTGCTCGCGCGGGCGCCGCTCTCGATGTCTTCGACCCATAGCCGCAGATCAGTTGAGGCCCGTGACGCCGCCGGATCCTGCGGGCGCGCAGTAACATAAACGCGTTGGAGCACAGTTTTGTCCGCTGGCACCGCCAATGTGAGCTGGCCATCGTTTCCCTCAAGGGAAATGCGCAAGATATCGTCGCTCGTCAGATTCAAATGGAACAGTCGTTCGTTCCCCGACTTGTTGCGCAACCGCACATCATAGATGTTACGGATCGCGCCATCGGACTGCATCACAAACGTAGGATTGCGCACGGGACTGACAGTCAGTTCGATGTCAGAGCGGATAAACAACGCATACAGCAGCCCCAATCCGATCATCGACCAAATTGCCGTATACAGAATGGTGCGAGGGCGAAGGATATGTTTCCAAACGGGTTTGGGGTCGTTACCAGCGCGTTCGGCCGGTTCGTCCGACAGGGCAAGGTAGTCGATCAGGCCACGCGGTTTGCCGATTTTGCCCATAACGTCGTCGCAGGCATCAATGCACAAAGCACAGGTGATACATTCCATCTGTTGACCGTCGCGGATATCGATCCCCATCGGGCACACATTAACGCAAGCCATACAATCAATGCAGTCGCCGGTGCCTTCGGTGCGTTTCTTGCCACGTGGCTCGCCGCGCCAGTCGCGATAGGCGACAGTGATGGTATCAGGGTCCATCATTGCGGCCTGAATGCGCGGCCACGGGCACATGTAGATACAGACCTGTTCACGCAAGAACCCGCCAAAAACAAACGTGGTTGCAGTCAGTGCCGCAATAGTGATGTAGGCCACCGGATGGGCACTTAGGGAAAACAGATCCACCAGCAATGTCGGCGCATCGGCAAAATAGAATACCCACGCACCGCCGGTCGCCACGGCGATCAGCAACCAGACGGTCCACTTGAACAAACGCAATCGCCATTTCCGCAGGTTCCACTTGCCCTTGTATAGTCGAACCCGCGCGTTACGGTCGCCTTCGATCCAACGCTCGACCAGAATGAACAAGTCGGTCCAGACAGTTTGCGGGCAAGTATACCCGCACCACACACGGCCCAGCGCGGACGTAAACAAAAACAGTCCCAAACCCGCCATGATCAGCAGTCCGGCCACAAAGTAGAACTCATGCGGCCAGATTTCGATCCAGAAGAAATAGAAACGGCGATGGGCCATATCAATCAGCACCGCCTGATCGGGCAGGTTGGCGCCGCGGTCCCACCGGATCCAAGGAGTCAGGTAATAGATTCCTAGCGTTACCGCCATAATCCACCACTTCAAACGCCGAAAGACACCGGAGACTCGGCGTGGAAAAATCGGCTCTTGAGCCGCATAAAGCTTAGTTTGGGTCATTGCTGTTTCCTGTTCGCAACGTCACACTGGACCAAAGATGGAAATCTTTCTTTGATCTAGGTCAAAAAAGGCCTCGGGGCGGCGTCAAGTTGCGAACAGGGCCGCCCCGAGGGCAGGCTGCAAGGGGATGCAGCCTGCTACTGTCTGTCACTCACCACCACCAAGGCTATGAACATAGACAGATACCGCCTGCACGTCCTCGGGTGCCAAACGCGGCCCCCAAGCGGGCATGACCCCATAACGTGCATATTTCACAGATTGGGTAATCGCGTCACGGTCGCCGCCATATAACCAGATCGCGTCGGACAGGTTGGGGGCTCCGATTTCGCGGTCGCCCATCGCCTGATCCCCGTGACAACTAGCGCAATTGTCCGCATACAGGGTCGTCCCTGCCCCGGCCAATTCAGCGTCGACGTCAGGCGACGACAGGCTGATCACATGTTCGACCACGGCCTTGATCTCATCGCGCGACAGGATGTCTGCAAATGCGGGCATTTGGCTGAACCGAGCGTCAAGATCGCTGTCGTTTCGGATACCGTGGTTGACCGTATAGGCGATGCTTTCTACATCACCGCCCCACAACCAGTCATCATCCAGCAAGTTGGGATATCCCACAGCGCCAGCCGCGCCAGAGCCGTGACACTGACTACACTGGGCGCGAAACACCGCGCCGCCGCGGGCGACCGCGTAACGATGCAGGTCTGAACCCGCGTCCAGATCGGTCAATTCTGCGGCCAACAGTTCGGTCACCAGACCTTCGTTCTGTTTGGCATGATTTTCGATGTCTGCGGCCACTTCACCGCGGGTCGAATACCCCAAAACACCCTCGGTTGCGCCGTTGATCAGCGGCCATGCCGGATAGGCAATGGCGTAGCCGATGGCCCAGATGATCGTTAGATACAGGGTCCACAACCACCAGCGCGGCAGTGGGTTGTTCAGCTCTTCGATCCCGTCCCATGAATGGCCAGTGGTTTCGACGCCTGTTTCTTTATCAATCTTGCGATCAGTCATCGGACCCTCCTTGGGTATCGTTCGGGGTGTCGTTGCGGAACGGGATCATGCTGGCATCTTGTCGGTTGGCGGCCTGGCTAGGCCAGAACGCCCAAACGCCCGCACCGACAAAGAAAACAAACATCGCCAGTAGCACCCAGCTGTCCGCGATTTCGCGTAGCAAAGAATAGGTTTCCATAGTCCAGTCCCCCTAGCGGCTAGCGTCTGGAGTGAAGGTCGAGAAATCGACCATCGTTCCCAGCACCTGAAGATAAGCGATCAACGCATCCATCTCAGTCAACTCTGGTTGACCGTCGAAATTGGACACAACCGCGCCGGGGTAGCGCTCGACCAAACCGTCCCAGTCCCCATCAGGGTCCGCTTGAACCGTAAAGTCCACTTGGGCCGAGGCGATTTGCTCGTCCGTATAGGGAACGCCCACGAACCTGTGGGTTTTCAGCAAGTCACCAATGTATTCACCGTCGATATTCACATCCGACAGGAATGCGTATTTCGGCATGATGCTTTCGGGGACAACGGACTGAGGGTCGCGCAAGTGATCCACGTGCCACGCGTCCGAATAACGACCGCCGACGCGGGCCAGATCAGGCCCTGTACGTTTGGACCCCCACTGGTGCGGGTGATCGTATTTGCTCTCGGCGGCCAAAGAGTAATGGCCGTAACGCTCGACCTCGTCGCGCATCGGGCGGATCATCTGACTGTGACAGGTGTAGCACCCCTCACGGATGTAGATGTCGCGACCGGTCAGCTCGAGCGGTGAGTAAGGGCGCACGCCCTCAACATCTTCGATCGTGTTTTCCAGCCAGAACAGCGGTGCGATTTCGACGATGCCACCCACGGTGACAACCAGTAGTGAAAAGGTCAGCAGCAAGGTCGGGCTGCGTTCCAGAACGGCGTGTTTATCAAGAATTGCCATTGATCCAGCTCCTTATTGTGCGGATTGCATGTTGGGGACGGATGCGGTCGCGGGCTTGGCCCCGCGGATCGTCATCCACATATTCCAACACATGACCAGCGCACCGCTTAGGAACATCACGCCCCCCAGACCGCGAACCACATACATTGGGAACTTGGCGGAAACCGTGTCGGCAAAGCTATTCACAAGGAACCCTTGGTCATCAACTTCACGCCACATCAGGCCTTCCATGATGCCGGTGACCCACATGGATGCGGCGTATAGAACGATACCCAAGGTGGCCAACCAGAAGTGCCAGTTGATCGCAGACATCGAATACATCTGCTTACGACCCCAAAGCTTTGGCGTCAGGAAGTAGATACAAGCAAAAGTGATCATGCCGTTCCAATCCAGTGAACCGGAATGCACGTGACCAATTGTCCAGTCGGTATAATGCGACAGGCTGTTGACCGCGCGGATCGACATCATCGGGCCCTCGAATGTGGACATGCCGTAGAAACCCAGCGACAGTACGAACATCCGCATAATCGGATCGGTGCGCAATTTGTCCCACGCGCCTTGCAGCGTCATCAGACCGTTGATCATCCCGCCCCAGCTAGGCATCCAGAGAACAATCGAGAACACCATTCCCAGCGTCGATGCCCAGTCAGGCAACGCTGTATAGTGCAAATGGTGCGGACCCGCCCAGATATACAGGAAGATCAGCGCCCAAAAGTGAATGATCGACAGTTTGTAGCTGTAAACCGGACGCTCGGCCTGCTTGGGCACAAAATAATACATCATCCCAAGGAAACCAGCGGTCAGAAAGAAGCCCACCGCGTTGTGCCCGTACCACCACTGGGTCATCGCATCCTGAACTCCGCTGAACAGTTGCACGGATTTGCTGCCCCAAATACTGACCGGAACCGACAGGTTGTTGATCAGGTGCAACATCGCGACGGTGATGATGAACGACAAGAAAAACCAGTTGGCCACGTAGATGTGACGCTCGCGGCGTTTAACGATCGTGCCCAGAAACACAGCTAGGTAAGCCAGCCAGACAATCGTCAGCCAGATGTCTACATACCATTCTGGTTCGGCATATTCTTTGGACTGCGTGGCACCCAACAGGTAACCGGTCGCGGCCAGCACGATGAACAGCTGATACCCCCAAAAAACGAACCAACCCAAGTTGCCGCCCCAAAGGCGCACGGCGCTCGTCCGTTGGACAACATACAGCGATGTCGCGATTAACGCGTTGCCACCAAAGGCAAAAATTACGGCTCTTGTGTGCAGCGGACGCAAGTGTCCAAAATTGGTGAACTGCTGCCCCCAGTCAAAGTTGAGCGCCGGAAACGCCAGTTGGAACGCAATAATCACGCCCACCAGAAAACCGGCAATGCCCCAAAATGCTGTGGCGATCACGCCCGCACGGATCACACCGTCAAAATATGTCGCGCTGTCGGGCTGCGCGGTTGCGGGTTCATCCGCGCCACGCAGGATCCAGACGAACATCCCGAATGAGACGCCCATCACGATCAGTGCGTGCACCTGAAATGCCAAATCACGCGCCCAGTTTGCAGCCAATGCGGCCACAAACGTTATTAAACCTAAGAATAGGAGTTTTATATAGTCCATCAATATGCCCTCGATAGATGAAGAGCACCACAAAGGACGCTCCTGTTCGCAAGTCTATGACTAGAGGGCGAATCCCAGATGCACTTTGATCTGCATCAAGTTTCGGGTCGTTACTAAATAAAGGTGTCGTCGCCCGTGGCCATTTTCAGGGCCCGCAGGTTGGTCACCTCAAAATGCCTGCGGTCACTGAAACTGATGACCCCTTCTTTTTTCAGGGCGGTCAGCTGACGGCTAACGGTTTCCAGAGTAAGGCCCAGAAAATTTGCGATCTGGTCGCGGGTCATTGGGAGCTGCATAACCGGATTTGCCTCTAAAATGTCGGGTTGCTGTGACCTACGGGCCAACATCTCGACAAAGGACGCAATCTTTTCACGGGCCGTTTTGCGACCCAATAGCAGCATCCAATCACGCGCGGCGTCCAATTCGTCCAATGCCAGCTCCATCAACCGCTGCGACAAATTCGGTGTTTCAGACAGCAGCTTTTCGAATGCCAGCCTGTCGAAACAACACAATGTCACGTCAGTTGTTGCTGTGACATCAAACGCAATTTCGGACCTGCCAGGGCGGCCGATAAAATCGGACGGCAGCAGCAAGCCAACCATCTGCGTGCGCCCGTCTTCCATCGTTTTGGTCAGGTTTGCGACGCCCTTTACAAGCGATGCAACCATGTCCAAGGGTTCACCACGCCACAAAATCGGTTCTCCCGCGGCAAAACTGCGATAGGTTTTGATCTTGTCCAACAGGGCGATTTCGTCGTCGGAACACCGAGAGCAAACCGCGCGATGCCGGATCGGGCACGCGTCGCAAGTCACGTGTATCTTAGGAATTGGTGGCATGCGTCTGTTCGCTTCCGCATTGGTTGTGGGTCCACCTTAGAGCATAATTCGCCGAGTGACGACAGGTTGAATGCCGAATTATCTAATCGTCGGTGGATTCAGAAAACGGATTTGTGGAAATCCGGCACATTGAACAAATAGGTTTTGGTCTAGGTTTGGCGTCCATGTGCGCTGATTGAAAACCAAAACACGGAACCTACCGCCAATACCAGCAGGACCAGAGCCACGGGATAGGCCGTGATGCGGGTCCAGTCACCATTCATCAAAGCAAGGCTTTGCGACAGTGAAATTTCGAACCGTGGCCCAAGGAAAAACGCAATGGCAGGCAACGTATCAAGCCCGGACGTAAGCGGAATTGCGATGGCCATCGCCATGACGGGCCCAATTTCAGGGACCGCGCCAACAAGATGCGGTCAGTGTTTTGCATTTTATCCGCTCTTGGTCATGGGTCTGCCGATAAGGTCACCGGCAGACCGCTTGATTTATTTGGAGAAAGGACACCGACGTTGGCAAGCCCGTCGACCATCATCTGTTTGGTTCCGTCTCCGCCAAAGTTCATGGTTTCCGTCGTAGCAGCGTTGCGCACGATTTCCAGCGTCAGTGTGCCGCGCGGCTTCCAGTTTTGCGTCTGTGCGGATCTGGACAGCGCAACAACCGGATCCGATAGGGTCCTATGTGGTTTTTACCCTTAGTTTTAGGCTTCTACTTCCCAGTTTACATATGATTTGATCAGTTTCGAAGGCTTGAAACTGTTTACTTTCGTATCGTTGGAATTAACCATTCTGTGCCGCTTCTATGCGGGCGCACATGTCAAGAAACTGCACCTGTTCGGCTTTTGACAATGCATTGTCGATCCGCTTGGCCAGCGCCGACATCGCAGGCAAATGCCGCGCGCGGCACGCTTGCCCTTGCTTAGTAATCGAGAACACGCGCGCGCGTCCATCCGTCGGGCTGGGGCGCGATAAGATCAGCCCGCGCGAATTCAAATCTTTGAGGGCACGGCTGACCTGAGCCTGTTCCACACTAACAAAATCGACAATCTCGCGTTGGTTGGCCGATTTCACAAGAGTCAGCCCCAATAGGATTCGCCAAGCAACCAGCCCCAAAGCGTCCGGTTGAGTATTCACTGTCTGGCTGATTTTGGCTCTTAAGCTGCGCGCGACACGAAACAATGAGACCGCCAAAACGCTGGCCCCTTCTGGTGCTATTGCCAAATCAATGTCTTTAAGCATGCGCTTAGAAGTCAACTTTCCGCCCCCTCTTAAGAAAGCTAAGTGCATTTTGGAAAACCGTGCAAGAAAATTCATGACAAATCATACAATTTGATTTCATATGGGGATGCTGCGGTTTTCTTTTTGGCAATGAAACGCTACGCCTAGAAACGCGACCGTCGTATCAAACAAACTGGGTGGATTTATGACTGACACGCCAAACGTACTTTGGATTATGGCAGATCAACTGCGGTTCGATTACCTGAGCTGTTACGGCCACCCGCACCTTCATACGCCACATATCGATGCACTGGCCGGACGCGGCGTGCGGTTCACCAACGCCTATGTTCAGTCACCCGTTTGTGGCCCATCGCGTATGTCTGCCTATACGGGCCGCTATGTGCGCAGCCATGGTTCGACATGGAATGGCGTGCCGCTGCGCGTCGGTGAGCCCACATTGGGGGATCACCTGCGCGAGGTCGGTGTGCGCGCTGCGCTCGTTGGCAAGACCCATATGACAGCCGACATCGAAGGCATGACGTGGCTGGGCGTTGACCCCAAGAGCACAATCGGCGTGCGGGTATCAGAGTGTGGGTTCGATCCATATGAGCGCGATGACGGGCTTCATCCTGACAGCGTGCGGCAACGGTGGTCGGCTTACGATGATTACCTCGTCGAGCTCGGCTATTCATCCGAAAACCCGTGGGCTGACTTTGCCAATTCCGGCGTGGATGAAAACGGTGACCTGATGTCTGCGTGGCTGCTCAAAAACTCTCGGCTGGCGGCGAACGTGCCTGAAGAGCATTCAGAAACCGCGTATATGACCGATCGCGCCATGGCGTTTATGGAAGAAGCAATGGCAGAGGGGAAACCTTGGCTTTGCCACCTTAGCTACATAAAACCGCATTGGCCCTACATCGTCCCCGCGCCTTATCATGACATGTATGGGCCCGAGCACATCATCGACCCGATCCGGTCTGACAGCGAACAAGACACCGCACATCCATTGTTGGCCGCCTATCAAAAATCCCGTGTCAGCAAATGTTTCGCCCGCGATGAGGTTCGCGAACACGTCATCCCCGCCTACATGGGGTTGATCAAACAGCTTGATGACAATCTGGGCCGCTTATTCGCGTGGATGGATGAAAAGGGCCTGAGCGAGAATACTGTTATCGCCTTTTGTTCTGACCACGGTGACTACATGGGCGATCACTGGATGGGCGACAAGGATTTCTACCATGAGCCAGCCGTCAAAGTGCCGCTGATTATCGCGGACCCGCGCGAGGCTGCGCGTGAAAATCATGGAACGGTAACTGATGCGCTGGTTGAAATGATCGACCTTGCACCAACGTTTATGGCAGCCGTTGGTTGTGCGCCTAAACCGCATGTTATCGAAGGACGCGATCTGACGCCAATCTTGCATGGCACCAAAGGGTTTTCGCGCCGCTACGTGATCAGTGAGCACGACTATTCCAGCCTTGAAATGGCCGAGGCATTGAAGGTGGATCAAGAAGACGCCCGCACCATCATGATCTATGATGGCCGTTGGAAATACATCAGGTGCGAAGGTTTCCAACCAATCCTTTTCGACCTCGATAGCGATGCCAGCGAGCTGAACGATCTTGGCGGATCAAACGCCCCTGAACCTGTGGCGGTGCGCACCCGTATGGAAGAGGCGTTGCTGGCGTGGGCCACGCAGCACCACACGCGGATTACTGCGACTGCGCAAGTATTGAGCCGGATGAACAAGGCGTCATCTTCTGGCATCCTGATCGGGTATTGGGATGAAGCCGAATATGAGGCTGATACCGGTATTCCGTTCGATAGCCTCACCCCGATCGGGCGGCCGGATACCTAAAGGCACCTGTTGGAAAACGCGCATTTCAGACCGTCATAAGGCGGATCTTCTGGTAAAGATGGCTCGAAGTTCTCGTCCTTGTCTAACAACTCAAGCAAGGCGGATGGGTCGAGAATTTCGCCAGAAACCGGCGCGGTAAACGGTGGTATTTCTCTGGCAAATCCTGACTTGCCAGCGAAGCTTTCGACAAAAGCATCAATCAGAAATTTGACTGCGATCAGCATTGGATTTGCCTTTAAATACTTACTGGCATTCATCGAAGTGGCGTCCAATCACGCCTTGGCGTTCAGCATGGTGTAGGGTTTTTACCAAACATAGCCGTCTGCACGGCTCCCTTTAAGGCCTTAGCCAAGGGATCGCAGAACGGTTGCACTCAGGTTCTTCCAAGTCCCCCCCGACAGCGTCAACGTGCGATTTTCCTGCCTTTCCATTAGGCATAATCTTTTCACTGTCATTGAGCTGCTTAATGCGTGTCTTGGTTTCCTTGGACTTGCCAAAACCTGTTTCGCCAATAACCCTAAGTCCACGGGCTTCGAAATTCTGCCCAGTGGATGCCTTTACGCAATAGTCGCGAATGCACCATTTGAACTGTTTGGTGAAACTGGCCGCACACGGAAACTCAACGAAGGTCCCATTCAGATTGATTTCGGTGTCGATTTTGCCTGTTGTGATGAAAGTCGCGTTAGCTTTCCTTTGATGCTGGGGTGCCCAAGACGTTTGGGGTTCTTGCAGGGGCTGGTTATTCTGGTGCCCGGATTTCCTAAACGCCTCGTTTCAGGCGACGATGCGATTGCCGTCGTGTCGTCTTCGAAATTTGCGTCGGCTGCGGTCTGGTCAATGACAGATGGGCAGCTGCCGAGTTTGAAAATAGGATCTGATGAGGGCGGCGACATGATGTTTCTGGCCGCTATTGTGCCTTCGGCGGCGTCTGTTTTGACGATCACGGCTTTCTCCCTAGCCATGCATTCGCAGAATGTTAAATGCCTCAGCGGGAGCTTCCGTTCCACGCCAATCTTCTTGAGGAGTTCGTGCCGTGCCCGACGTATTTTTGCCAATCGGTCTTCATAAATCAGTGTGATAGTTGGGTCTTCTTTGCGGTGATCAGCCATAAGAGGCATCACTTGTGGAAGTGTCAGGTCAGCAAAAGCAGCAGTCTGAAAAGATAAAACGCCATAGGGTTCAATCTTCCAATGTACCACATTTTTGCCAAGTCTTTGTCTTCTGGTCGTGAATCTTACCGGTTGTGAACGTTGGATTCGGCAAGATATTCCTCCCAAGAAATTCTTACAATTCCACTTGCTTCGATGCTCCGTTGCACAAGGCTCGCGCATCGTATTGTAGTGTTTCATTCAACTGTGCTGCGGTCCGACTTTTCGCCAATGCTGCGGCTTGCCCGTACAGCAAAAACTGGTGTTCCAGATTGTTTTGAACAATTCCGTGGCGTTTTATCGGACTGCTGTAATTGTACATGAGCGGAAATGCCGGAAACTCTGGTCGACCTCGTGCAAGTTGGGTGGAAAAGGGTGTCCGCCGCGCCCTGCACGGTCGCCCTGAGAAAGCGGATAGAGCGCATGGGCCGAAGGGATCGTTTTTCCGCCAGCGGCGCCAGTCTTGCCCTGAACGGCCCAAATCATGCGATTTAGCGCCGACATCGCAATCGCCCCATCGCGAAAATCGCGAACCGATCTGCGCGCGTGAAAGGCCTGGGTTAATGAAATTTCAGCCATAGCGTTCTGTTCCCGATATTAGCGTTGGCCGTCGAAAATAAGCCGCGCGGCAAGACCGCCAAAGACTAATCCAAGCGCATATTTGGAATATTTTGCCAACCTCTGCCCGCCTGCCGAAAGCGTCCGCATGCTGCCGGCCAGAAATATCACTACACCGTGGACAGCAAAATCGATCACCAGAAAGAGACCGGCAAGGACCATGATTTGAACAGCAACGGGGCCCGCGTTTGGATTCAGAAACTGCGGAAACAAAGCAAGATAAAACAGCGCAACCTTTGGGTTCAGCACGTTCGAGATGAACCCTTGCCTGAAAATGACCCATAGCGACAAGCGCTGTTCAGATGACGGTCTGGATGAAAACCCTTCGCCCGACGTGATTGCTTGCCATGCAAGAAAAAGCAAATAGGCCGCGCCAAGATACCGAACAAGATCATAGGCATAAGGCACTGCCAAAAAGAGTTGCGATAGCCCAAGCGCGAGAATGACTGCATGAAACGCCGACCCCGCCGAGACACCGCATTGTGTGACCAATCCGGCGGTCCGCCCTTGGGCGGCACTCCGTGCTGCGACCAAAATCATGTCTGGGCCCGGGGTTACGGCAAGCGCAAAGCTGGCCGCACAAAACAGGATGATTGTTTGACTATCCATTGTCGATTAACTCCTTTGGAAAATTTGCTGCCGGGTTGCAGCTCGTTTCGACCAGTTGGACCCTCACCGTTCAACCTGTCCTAGAAGATCATTTTGGAGCCAGGCCAAATATGCGCCGATCGCCGCATTGTCACGTTTGCAGTACGACCATTTTTGGTGCTTTCTGACGGTGATAAAGCCCGCCTGCTTGAGAATGTCCAAGTGCTTGCTGGCCGTCGGCTGTGCCACGCCCAACGCCTCTGCGATCATCGTCATGCACACGCCAAATTCGACGGCATCAGCGGACCATTGATGGCCAAAGTGTTTATCCGGTTCTGCAAGCAATCGAAGCACCTGCATACGAACCTCACTGGCCATGGCTTTTATTTGTGTTGATCTATCCATGCCCATCATCATATCGTCAATTAGCTAAATGACAATGTGATTCTGAAAATGATTGTTTTACCAAACACGTTCGACTTCGAAGGAAACGCGATCAAGTGGGGCCAGCACGGCGCGGGCCCACCGATGGTGATGATCCACGGTACACCGTTTTCGTCGCAGGTTTGGCGCAGGATATTGCCGCACCTGACTGCGCATCGCACTGTTCATGTGTTCGACCTTGCCGGCTACGGACAGTCCGAGATGAAGACGGATCAAGACGTTTCTCTTGCCGTTCAAAACAAATTGCTGTGCGCATTGTTCAAGGAATGGCGATTGGATCGACCTGATGTTGTCGCGCATGATTTTGGCGGGGCTACGGCGTTGCGCGGCTATTTTCTGAACGGGTTGCGCTATGCCTCTTTGACGATCTTTGACGCTGTGGCGCTGGCACCTTGGGGGTCGCCATTTGTGCAACATGTCCGCCAGCACGAAGCGGCGTTTGCTGGCATGCCGGACTATATGCACCGCGCGCTATTGGCGGCCTATTTGCAGACGGCCGCGCACCAAACGCTGACAAGTGAAGCGATTGAAGTCTACACAACCCCTTGGCTTGGGGGCACGGGCCAGCCGGCATTTTACCGACAAATCGCACAGATGGATCAACGCCACACCGACGAGGTAGAGGCATTGTATCGCAAGCTGGATTGCCCTGTGCGGGTTCTGTGGGGGCAAGAAGACGGATGGATTCCGGCAACCAAAGGTAATGCTTTGGCGGCGCTGATTTCGGACGCTCCTTGCACTTATATCGAAGGTGCAGGGCACCTTGTGCAAGAGGATCGGCCAGAGGCGATTGTCGCGGCCATTCTGAGCCAAATCCAAACCAGCACATCCAGCTAGGTGCGGGCCCAATCCATGTTCTCCAAGAAAAGGAATGTCTGATGCGAGATCCGGAACTTTTTGATGTAGTGCAATGTTATGCCGACGGCCTGTTCCACTGCGATACGGCTAAACTGCACGCGGCTTTTCATCCAAGCGCGTCCCTTTTCGACGGTGAAAAGGGCGAAATCTTTGCCGAACCCTGCGCGCCATTCATCCATGATATCGGCCAGTTAGAGCCGACCTCGCCAGCCAACTTGGGCCAAGCCCCAGACAGTCAAATCCTGTCCGTCGACTGGTTGTCGGACGTCAGCGCGGTCGTCAAACTTCGGATCAGGGCGCGCAAAAGCGTTTATCTAGACCATTTGAGCCTAGTCAAAGGTGCAAACGGTTGGAAAATCGTGTCCAAGGTTTGGCACCTCGAAAAGGTAGTTGACGAAATTTGACCCCCTGAGACCTTGCAAAAAGCACCTCTGCACAGGTTATCCGACCGATGCGGAGGTGCCGTTTGCGATACGGGCTACCCCACTGACAACACCGCAAACTGGCAGCGATCGGCAAGGGTATCGACCACCGAAGTTCCCAACAGCCGCGTGACAAGGCTCGCCTCGTGTCTGCCGATCACGACAAGGTCGGCCCCGATTGATTTCGCAGCCTCACAGATCGTAGCGGTAGGATCACCGCTGATAACGATTTGCTTGGCGTCCGACACACCCACCTTTTTGGAAATGGAGATGGCTTGTCGCAAACAGGCGTCAACGGCGGGATCAATTAAGGGTGGCATCGGACCCGAGACGCGTTCTAGTCGCGCGTATTCATCAAAACCGGCGTCATAGCCCTGCGTTTTGCCAATCGCGACAAAACTCAGGTTTGCGCCTAGGCTTTTTGCTAAATTTGCGGCCCGTTTTGCGGCGCGACAGGCTTCATCCGATCCGTCGACCCAACACAGCACATGGCTGAACGGTGCGCCCTCTTCACGGGCGCTCATGCTCCGATCCAGACTTGAAACAGCAGGCCACTGACCATGGAACCTGACAACGCAAAGGCAACGTAGAGGAAAAAGACGGGACGTTTAGCCAATGCCCAAACCGCGATTGCTGCGGGCAGTGACGTGACACCGCCCGCTACGAGGAACGCGAGGCCCGCACCCGGTGCCATGCCCTGCTCGACCAGACCAGAGACCAGAGGCAGCGCAGCATAGCCATTCAGGTACGCGGGGACGCCGACAAGTGTCGCAGTAAAGATAGCGCTGATCCCGTCACCGCCGACCGCTTGTGCAACAAGGTCCGCTGGAACGTAGGCAATCATCATCGATTCAAGCAAGAATGCCAGCGTCAACCATTTCGCGAGAAACAACGTTGTCTTAGCTGCCTCCCGCATAAACTTGGCGCGGCGGTCGGTTTCATTCCAGAACGCCCAGACCGGACGCTTTGGCGTGCGCACGACCGATGCACCACACCCGCCGCTGCCAACACCCTCGCGCAATGGGTCAGCAAAGGCGCCATTGCGGGTCAGTGCCAGCGTAATCAGGCCGCCCGAAACTCCAAGACCTACGGCAGCGACAGTTTTAGCAATTGCAAACTCAACCCCCAGCACCCCTGCAGTCAGCGCGAACATGGCGGGGTCGATCACGGGTGACGCCAACCAAAATGCCATAACCGCCGAAAGCGGCACACCCATCACAAGCAGTCCTGCGATCAACGGAATTACCCCGCAAGAGCAAAAGGGCGACAAGCCGCCAAAGAACGCGGCGGCAAAAATCATCTCAATTGGCGCACCAACAAAGGCGCGCGCGATCAAACCGTCAGCCCCCGTTGCACTTGCGTAACTGGCAAGCCCGATGGACAGTAAAAGATAAGGCGCCGTGGTGACCAACGCGGTTGCAACAAAGCCAAGGCTAGCGCCCCCTTGCGGCGGATCCGCAAGCGAAACGAACACAAGAATGGCTGCAGCTATCAGCCAAACACGTTGGTCCGACCATAGGCGAAGGACGAACGCCCCACGATGATCGTGAGGGGTTTGGGTCGCATCTATCATAACGTTATATCCAGTTTTGTGGTTTCTTTTGGGCAAGAAAAATGGCCTCGATCCTTCATGCGGCACCCTCCCGAATAAGCGAAACACCCTGACAGCATTCAGCCGTTAGGAACGCCAATGCCGCCTGCACGGCAGCAAAATTTGCGTGGTTCACAACCTCGCGTCCGCGGCGCTCTTGTGTGACGAGATTTGCGGCCACAAGTGCGCGAAGGTGATGCGACAGCGTGGATAGCGGCAGCTTGGTAAACGTAGCAATGTCACCAATAATCAGCCCATCTTCTCCAGCCCGAACTAACAGGCGAAAGACGTCAAGACGGGCTTCATGCCCAAGTGCTGCTAGAGCGCGTCCGGTTGTCACAGAAGTATTCATAACGACCAAATAACTAGCTTTATAATTATAATCAAGTGAATTTCTTGTTTTGTTTATGAGAGCAACAAAGTTCAGCCTGTGTGCGCCGTTGTAAGTGCGAAGGAATGCTGCGCGAGCAATAGCAGCACCTGCAAATGTCGCCCCCCCGTATAACAGAAAATTACGGATAGGTTTAGGATGGTGGCCCTAAGTTTTTGGTGGCCTGACAGACCACAATCAGCGACGGCCTTCCGAAGTCGTGGTAGCCCCCACCTTTCCGACTAAAATCGAATGAAAGCACACCAGTAGGATAATAATCGCAATGAACAGAAAATTCGTCGTGAGCGAGGGCGCCAATAAAGGGATGACCGATCCTTAAACGAACTTACATTGCCACCTAGGCTGGCGCGATATACTCGGTGCCCGCGATCCCGGCCATCCGAGTAAGGACGTCGTCGCCCAGCTGCATCAACCAGTAGAGCAAGTCGATGAAAACCCAGTTCTCGGCCAGCTTGTCGCCCTCGCGACGGTAGATATCAATCACTCGGAATTCACATGCTTTGTCGGTGCCGGGCATCCCCATGAACCCGCCATGTAATTTGGCCGTGAAGTTCGGCCAACCAAAGAACCCGCCGTAGCGTCCCTCAGCCAGACGTGCCACATGGCCTGTGGACGAACGATCATAGAACGCCGCGCGAAACGGACCCGAATGTTGTTTGGCGTAGCGTTCGATCGTGTAGGCCGCTCCAATCCCTGTTGGGCCCCACCAAATCATGTCGTCGTGCCAAGTACGCGCCAGTTCTTCCTCTAGGGGAAGACCCAACTGCCATGTTCCCAAGTCGCCAATCATGGCATTGATCGCGGCCAAGGTCGCCTCGCCCTCTGCCGCTGGCTGCGCTTCATGCAAAAGCCCCTCATGCGTCATCGGGCCGGGTTGCACCAATTGCGCCGCCGTTTGCGGTGGAAACGGGTTCTGCCCCGCCTGCACCATCAGGTGGGGGATATCGACGTGCAGCATTGTCTCGGCGATCTTGCCGTTCTCGATCCGGTTAAATTCGCAATAGCGCAGCATGGTGATCTTGTTGCTTGGCCGGATTCCTAGCCAGACTGCATCAAACAGCCCCATCAGATGCCCCATGGACACGACCCAAGCCCCATCGCCCACGGTGTTTTCGCCCGCAAAGAAGATATCCTCGCGCCGCTGCAAACGCGTTAGGGATGCCAATAATGGCCCCCAAAACACCCGCGCCACATCGCCAGCACCAAGTTGTTCGTAAAACGGATGCATTCCGCGCCAGTGCCAATCGGGGGCCGTATGGGTGGCAAGCACGTCCCCGATCGTTTCAGGGGTTGCACCGTTCATATCCGCGTAAAGTGCGCGCACAACTGCCTTCTGGTCCTGAAACATCTCTTATCCTTTAACAGCGCCTGCCGTCAGACCTGACACGATTTGACGCTGGAAGAACAGGATCAACACAAACAATGGCGCCGTGGCCGACACAACGGCCGCGACCGCAAACATGACGTTGCCTTTGGTTTGCGTGGTGCCAAGGAAGGACGCAATCTTAGGGATCATGGTCTGATTTTCCTGATCCAGCAGCATCGCCGCCACAGGAAAATCGTTGTAGGCCAGCAAAAAGCTGAACAGACCCGTCGTGATTACACCAGGCCACATCACCGGCAGAATAACATGACGGAACGCCTGAAACCGGTTACACCCGTCCACCATTGCGCTTTCATCCAGATCCTTCGGAATATTGCGGAAAAAGGACGTCATCATCCACAGGCTGAACGGCTGGTTGATCGCTACCAGAACGATGATTGTGGTTCCCAATCGACCCCAAAGGTTCCATTCATAAAACGGCAGAAGATAACCCGACACCAGCGTGATCTGCGGCATGGCGCGGAACATCAACGCAGCGATCAATATCCAGAACGCATAGTTATATGTGGACCGTGACAGCGCATAGCCCGCGAGGGTGCTTAACGTCAGCGAAATCGTCACCACACAAAAGCAAACGATCGAAGTGTTCATCACGGCGCGTCCGAACTCTTCGGTTACCCAAGCGCCGTAGTATCCGTCGCCCGTAAAGGACCCACCGGTCTCGATCCTGGTCGACTCTCCTGTCAAGGCGTAGGCCCAGTTCGCCTTTGAGAAGAAATCACCCTCTACCTTGAAGGATCCCCAAAGGGTCCACAGGAATGGGAAGGCCGCCATAATCACCCAAAGGACCAAAAACCCAGTCAGGATGATCCGAAGTGACGTCGGCAGTTTGCGGGGGTTGGCTGTGTTCATGGTCAGGCTCTCTTGAAATCGCGCCACGTGCGCACAAGGACAGGGAATAGAAGAACTCCGACACACAACACTGTCAAAAGTGAGGTCGTCGCAGCAGAGTTCAGCAACCGCGTCTCCCCACCAAGATCCGAGAAAATATAGGTCGAAAGAGATTGCGCATGCGCTTCTGCACTGAACGAAATCAACGGCTCGAAGACGCGGAAATTATCCATCAGCTGAATCAGTGCGACAAACGTTACAAGCGGCATGATGTGCGGGATCGTCACAAACCGAACCCGCTGCCAACGGTTCGCCCCGTCAATCATCGCCGCTTCGTCTGCGTCCTGACTTACTGATTGCAAACCTGCGTAAAACACCACAAAGGCAAAAGGCGCGGCATGCCAAATTCCGTAGACCATAAGCATGATCCACATCATTGGCGTTGATGCTTTGACACTCAATTCGGGATTACCTGCTAACGCCTGGATTGCATGCCCCAAAACACCACGTGCATCGACCATCCAGAACAATACCAGCGACCCGACCAACGGGGTGATGATGAATGGAAGCAGCGACACAAAGATCAATGGCCCTCTGATTGCGCGAGAGGCAGCGTTCACCGCAATCGCGATCGAAAATCCAAGAACAATCGTCAGCGGCGTTACAACAAAAGTAAAAGTCAGAGTGAAAACAATCGCGCTGTAGAATGGTAGGTTCATCACCTTATTCCACCAGTCGCCCCACCCAGTTGATGTGCGCCAGGCTTCACCCATTTCTGAAAATGCCAGATGTCCACGGTTAGTGTAGTTTTCAAATCCTACGAAACGGCCCAGCGGCTTTGCCTCGCGAAGGGCAATGGTCTGTTCTTGATTGACAGAAGTTGTCTCGGCGCATCCAAACGGTCCGCAGGTTTCAACGACCTCCATGACCTGTTCATGTTGAGCGTGAAAGGACTGCAAAACAACTGAAACGACAGGAAAAACGATTAATAGTAGCATGGCCAAAAGCGACGGTGCGACGAATGTTAGGAATGTTCGATGGTTCACGTTTTGCCCTCGGTTATCTCGCACGCACTCGTGCTGCGTTAGAACATCTCGCTCGGTGTAAGCGGCGCACAAGCCGTGCGCCGCTCTTTCATTAAGGGTAGCCTACTGGGTTACAAACCCAGCTTCGACAGCCGCAGCTGTGTAGGCAGCTTCAACATCGGCCAGTGCCTGCTCCGCAGACTCGTTGCCCTGCATAAAGTCAGCCAGCTCGGCCCCCAATGCAGAGTGTAGCAAGCCTTGGAATGGAACCATCGGGTACGGTTTGGAACCAGCAGACACGGCAGCAAGAACGCCTTCGTTGATCGGCTGCGGTTCGAACCCATCGATCAGCCAAACTGCCTGCCCCATAGTCTCATCGTTCAGCAATGCGGGGGATACTCCGTGTGCCATAGCTTGGAACGTCGCAGCAGCGTCTTCGTCGCTAATGTTCTTGGCCACGGTCCAACCGTCCCACCACAGAGTTGTCGCTGGCACGCCACTGTCACCAACCATCAATGGACCAGCCACTTTTGTGTTGGAATAGACTTCCATCGCAGAGCCTTCGTCGTCCATCAACACGCCCGTACGCGAGCCCCACATGTTCATCAATGCTACATTGCCTGCTTCCCACTCAGCAGATGTGGCGTTGGAGTCATGCGTCAGGAAGTCAGGGTTCATGTATTCAGACAGCGCCTTCATCATTTCCAGCGTAGCAACGCCAGATTCGTTGTTGATGGAAACATTCGCTGTACCCGGCTCGAAGAATTCACCGCCGTGGCCGATGTACATGTTGTTGAATTCCTGCGCGAGATTCCAACCGGAAGCATAGGCACCGCCCAGTGGGCTATCCATGATGCCCGCATCGCGGATAGCCGCGGCTGCCGCCAGCATTTCTTCGTATGACGTTGGAACGTCCAGACCGACCTGCGCCAACACGTCTTCGCGGTACACAAGCGTCTGTGCGTTCGCCATAAACGCAATCGCCATCACATTTCCGTCGACAGAAATCTGCATGTGGCTTGGAATATCCGCGCCGTATTCAGCAACCAGATCATCAAGCGGGCGCACAACGTCTTCGTTAATCAGCGCAACAATGGACGAGTTTGCAACAATCGCAGTTGTATATTCGGCAGGGTCGCCCTGCATACCCGGCAGGTTCAATGTCTGGTGATCAGCTGTAAGGTTTGCCTCTGCGTCCAGACCGTCGCATGACTGGGCCAAAGCGGCTACAGATTGGATGGCAGGAAATTCGTTGCCGATGATGCTTAACCGGCCTTCCGCGGAGCAACCATGGCCATCCGCAAATGCCACCGTGCCCATTGTCAGGGCGGCAGCTGTGGCCCCCATCAGTTTGGTAAATTTGGTCATTCTAGTCTCCCTAGTGGTTCAGATCGTATTTAGTTTTTCGTTGGGCGTACTGATTTTAGCGAATCAAGAAACGCCGTGCATACGTTTGCAATAAAATGGCTATCTTGCCGACAAATCAAGAACAAAATGGGGCAAGCGGAAAATGTCAAAGATGCTGCTAGTGCGAAGTAACTTCAATGTAATATGGGATTAGAAAGCACTTGCGCAGACAATAGAATCGGAATTACATCTGCTGCATACGTTTGCAAGAAAGGCACCCACATGGCCGAAATTCAGCTTAAGAACATTCACAAACGCTGGGGCAGTTTTGTCGGCGTCGAGAACTTCGATCTTACAATTGCGGATCAGGAGTTCCTCGTCCTTCTTGGCCCCTCTGGTTGCGGCAAGACAACGACCATGCGGATGATCGCAGGGCTGGAAGACCCTACTGAGGGCGACATCCTCGTGGATGGAAAGCGCATCAACGACCTCGACCCCAAAGACCGCGACTGCGCCATGGTGTTCCAATCCTACGCGCTTTACCCCAATCTCGACGTCTACGAGAATATCCGCTTCCCGCTGCGCATGCGCAAAGTTCCGGCCTCCGAGCATAAAGAGCGCGTAATGCGTGCCTCGGCGATGGTTGAGCTTGACGACTTCTTGCACCGTAAACCCGCAGAACTCTCTGGTGGTCAGCGTCAGCGCGTAGCCTTGGCCCGCGCCATTGTGCGCCAACCCAACGTTTTTTTGATGGATGAGCCGCTCTCCAACCTTGACGCCAAGTTGCGGGTCTCCACCCGTGCGCAGATCAAGAACCTGAGCCACGAATTAAAGGTCACCACGATCTATGTGACACATGACCAAATCGAAGCCATGACACTGGCGGATCGTGTTGTCGTCATGTCAGCAGGTGTGGTGCAACAGGTCGGCTCTCCGACGGAGATTTACGACAATCCAGCCAATACATTCGTGGCCAGTTTCATCGGTTCTCCTGCCATGAACCTACTTGAGGGCACGATGGAAGGCGGCATCTTCACCGGTAAAGACGTCACAATCACCGGCCTCGACAGCACCCGCTCCGGCCCCGTCATTCTTGGCTACCGCGCCGAAGACGCAGCAATTGGTGGTGACGCTCCGTCCGTGAACACACCAGTCTATTCGATGGAGTTGTTGGGCGATGCCACAATGGTCACATTTCGTGTCGGCGGCACGATCGCGACGGTAAAGGCCGACAAAGACTTTCGCGCTGCGATCGGCGAAACTGTCGCCGCAACAATTCCTGCCGCGACCTGCCATCTCTTTGACGCCACAACAGGTGAGCGGTTGTAACCCGCTCAACCCGACAGACCTGTCACTGCCACGCCCGAGGAACTTCGCACATGACCATCCGCCACTTGAAAACCGCCCGCTCAGCCGCCGCCCGCGCCGAAGATGATGCCAAAACTCGCGCTATCGTCGAAGCCGGTCTGAAGGAGATCGAAACCAAAGGCGACGCGGCAGTACGCGAGATGTCGGTGAAGTTCGACAATTATGACCGCGAAAGCTACCGCCTTTCGCAGGCCGAGATCGAGGCCCTGATCGCCAAGGTCACCCCGCGCGAAATGGCAGATATCAAGTTCGCCCAAGAACAGGTGCGGGTCTTCGCACAACACCAGCGCGACTCCATGCTGGATATCGAAGTCGAAACCATGCCTGGCGTGATCTTGGGGCATAAAAACATCCCCGTTCAATCGGTTGGTTGCTACGTGCCCGGCGGCAAGTTCCCCATGGTCGCTTCGGCACATATGTCAGTCGCCACCGCATCGGTCGCCAAAGTCCCGCGTATTATCGCCGCCACGCCCCCTTTCAAAGGTGAACCCAATCCGGCAGTTATTGCGGCTATGCATCTCGGCGGAGCGCACGAAATCTATGTCATGGGCGGCATCCAGGCCATCGGCGCCATGGCCATCGGAACCGAAACAATTGATCCCGTCCACATGCTCGTCGGCCCCGGCAATGCCTTTGTAGCCGAAGCCAAACGCCAGCTTTTTGGGCGCGTGGGCATTGACCTATTTGCTGGCCCAACTGAAACCATGGTCATCGCGGATGATACCGCTGCCGATGGTGAACTTTGCGCAACGGATCTTCTGGGCCAAGCTGAACACGGCTACAACTCCCCCGCCATTCTGCTCACCAATTCCGAAAAACTCGCTAAGGAAACTTTGGCCGAAATCGACCGGCTTCTCGGCATCATTCCAACCGCTGAGACAGCTGGAAAGAGCTGGGAAGACTACGGTGAGGTCATCGTCTGCGACACCTATGACGAGATGCTGCACGTTGCCGACGACATCGCGTCCGAACACGTGCAAGTCATGACAGATCGCGACGATTGGTTCCTCGAAAAGATGACCTGCTACGGCGCCCTGTTCCTTGGCCCGCGCACCAACGTGTCCAACGGTGATAAAGTCATCGGCACCAACCACACCCTCCCCACCAAAAAAGCGGGTCGTTACACGGGTGGCCTCTGGGTCGGCAAATTCTTGAAAACGCACAGCTATCAGAAAATCACCACAGACGAAGCGGCTACATTAGTTGGCGAATACGGATCTCGTCTGTGCATGCTCGAAGGCTTCGTGGGCCATGCTGAACAATGCAACATCCGCGTGCGCCGTTACGGGGGGGTCAACGTCCCCTATGGCACCGGCGCGCCTTATCGCGAGGCCGCCGAGTGACAACCCATCCAATACTGCAACCCTTCCAGAGCGCCCTGACAAGCGTCACAGAAGAGTCTCGAACAGCCATCACAAAAGTGGTTGCACCTGACGCGCGGATTAACCTGTGCTACCCCTTCGGCGAAATCAAAGGCGCGGACCTCTATGACACCCTCTATGCCCCTCTCCTAGAGGCGGTACCTGATCTCGAACGCCGTGATATGATCGTGCTTTCAGGCACGACCCCGGAAGGTCAGGACTGGGTCGGTTGCATGGGCAACTACATGGGCACTATGACAAAGGCATGGACAATCAACGGCCACCACATCCCACCGACGGGCCACCTAACCCACATGCGCTATCACGAGTTCTTCCGCATTGAAGACGGGCATGTAACCGAGGCGCAAATCATATGGGACATCCCTGAATTGATGATGCAGGCCGGCGCATGGCCCATGTCGCCGCAACTAGGCAAGTTCCTTTGCACCCCTGCCCCTATGACCCAGGACGGGCTAACTGCGGCGGGCGATGGCCAAGCCACAATGGACCACGTCATCGCGATGCTCACAGACCTGTGCAAGCATCCGGCCCAAGGTGGTCCCGAGGTGATGAACCTCGAAACGTACTGGCACGCGCGTTTCAACTGGTATGGACCCGCCGGTATCGGCACCGGCCGTGGCATCGCGGGCTTTCGCAACTGGCATCAGATCCCGTTTTTGCGTGCTATGCCGGACCGCAAACTCGACGCTATGGGTGATCTTATGTCCCATTGGTTCGCCCAAGGGGACTATGTCTGTGAAACCGGTTGGCCTAATATGCGCCTGACCATCACAGATGATGGCTGGATGGGCATCGCGCCCGCCAACACCGAAGTTCTGCTGCGTTCCCTTGACTTCTGGCGTATGGAAGACGGTAAAATCCGCGAAAACTGGGTTCTGGTCGATCTCCTCGACCTCTACGCTCAATGTGGTGTTGACGTTCTCGCCCGTATGTCTGAATTCAATAAGGCCCGAAACCTCGGCCCAATCACCCTACCCGAAAGCCAATTCGCGTGAACTTTCCCAGCACACCTTCCATGCGCCTTGACGGCAAACGCGCGCTCGTCACCGGCGCCACCTCTGGCATCGGCGAAGGCTGCGCCGTGGCACTAGCCGAAGCCGGCGCCCATGTCACTCTGGTGGCCCGCACTGCGGCAGCGGTCGAAAAACAGGCAGCGGCGTTCCAGTCGAACGGCTGGGATGCAGCGGCACTGCCGCTCGATATCTCAGACATCGCAGCGAGCGAGGCCGCAATTGCTGCCCACGGTCCATTCGACATTCTCGTCAACTCTGCTGGCCTTGCCCGCCACAGCGCTGCATTGGACACGACCCAACTCGACTACGACGCCGTCACCGACCTTAACGTCAAAGCCGCGTATTTCCTAACCCGTGCAATAGCCAAAGGCCTGATCGACGCAGAAAAACCCGGCTCCCTCATCAACATCTCCTCTCAAATGGGCCACGTCGGCGGCATCGATCGCGCTGTTTACTGCGCCACCAAACACGCACTTGAAGGCATGACAAAAAGCATGGCCATCGAATGGGCACCGCACCAAATCCGCGTCAACACCATCTGCCCTACCTTCATCCGCACGCCACTTGGCGAACAGACCCTCGCTATCCCGGAACGCCGCGCCTGGATCGAAGAAAAGATCAAACTGGGGCGTGTCGGTGAAGTGGCCGACATCATGGGCGCGACCACCTTTCTTGCCTCTGACGCCGCCGCGCTGATCACGGGCACGCATCTCATTATCGATGGAGGTTGGACAGCAGACTGATGGGCGCGAAAATCACCTCTCTCCAAGTTGCAAAGCTGGCAGGTGTCAGCCAATCCGCTGTGAGCCGCGTTTTTTCGGGCGCTTCTGCCAGCCCCGAAACCGCCAAGAAAGTCAAGAAAGCCGCCAAACAGCTGGGCTACCGCCCCAACGTTCTGGCCCGCGCCATGATTACCGGCAAGTCACGCATCATCGGGCTGATCGTCGCCTACCTCGACAACCAATTTTACCCAGAAGCCCTTGAACGCCTCTCCAATGCCCTTCAAGCGCAGGGCTATCACATCCTGATTTTCACCGTCCCCAATTCCAGCGACGGCATCGAAAGCGTTGTACAAGATCTGCTCGACTTTCAGGTCGACGGCATCATCGCCGCCTCGGTCTCGATGTCTTCTGGCCTCACCGATCTTTGTGTCAAAGCAGGTATTCCTGTGGTCCTGTTCAACCGTGGGCAGCCCGGTAGCGGTCTTTCGTCGGTCACTTCAGCCAACATCAATGGCGCGACGATGGCCACGCAAGCGTTGATCGACGCTGGCCACCAACGCATCGCTCATATCACGGGCTGGAAAGGTTCCCTTACGGGGCGCGACCGCCAGCAAGGGTTCGAAGAGGCCATGGCCAACGCTGACCTCGCCCCTTTTGCAATCATCGATGGCATGTACAAACGCGACATCGCCGCCGCCACTGCACGCCAGCTGATGGCAGGCGAGACCCATCCCGACGCGATTTTCGTGGGCAACGATCACATGGCCTTCGCTGTTATGGATGAAATCCGCCAAATGGGCTTTTCCATCCCCGATGACGTCTCGATCATCGGCTACGACGACGTGCCGCTCGCCTCTTGGCCCGCCTATGACCTCACAACCGTGCGTCAGCCCGTCAACCGCATGGTTGAGGCCACGATCGAAACACTTCTGTCTTCGATCAACGGTCAGGAAACCTATGCCCAAACCATTGAAATAGAAGGACCTCTAATCCAAAGGGGTTCCTCAAAACCACTCAAAGGATCATCGCTATGAAGGGTTTTTCAAACCGCTGGAAAGATTTTCCCGACTACATCATCGGCATCACCAAAGAGATTTGGGAAGACCGTGGTGTTGGCACTTTACATGACTATTACGCCAAAGACATTGTCGTGCGCTCACCCATGGGCATCCAGCGCGGTAATGCGGCTGTCATGGCCGCAACGATGGCGACGATTAACGAATTCCCCGACCGCGAACTCCTTGGCGATGACGTGATCTTCTCTGACGATCCAGAATTCGGACTTCTGTCCTCCCACCGTCTCATCACGCGCGCCACCCACACCCAAGACGGTCAATTCGGCCCCGCAACCGGCAAGCCGTGGACCGTCCGCGTCATCGCCGATTGCGCCGCCAAGAATGACTGCATTTACGACGAATGGCTGGTGCGCGACTACGGTGGGATCGTGCGCCAACTGGGTATGGACCCGCGCAACTACGCGGCCGAACTCATCGAAGCTGAAGGCGGACCCGACGCGGCGTCCAAGCCGTTTACGCCGGACCAAGACATCGACGGCGGCTACAACTCAAAAGGCAATGACAACGCTTGGGGCCAACGTTACGCGGACACTCTAACACGCATCATGAACCTCGATTTCCACACGATACCCAAGGACTATGACCGCGCTGTGATCTGTGAATACGCGGGCGCGCAAACCGTTCTATCCCACGACAGTGTCACAAAATTCTGGCTCGGCCTGCGCTCGTGTTTCCCCGATGCCAAATTCACCATTCACCACCAAATCGGTATGGACGGCGACATGTTGCCGCCCCGCGCTGCGATCCGGTGGTCGCTCGACGGCACCCATTCCGGTTGGGGCACTTTTGGCAAACCGACGGGCGCCAAAGTTCACGTGATGGGCATGTGCCACGCCGAATTCGGCCCTTTCGTCAACGCAGACGGCCCGCAAGATGCCACTATCCGCCGTGAATGCGCCCTCTACGACGAAATCGCGATCTGGAAACAAATTTTGATGCAAGGAGCACCCCAATGACCCCGTCTGAAATGGATTCCCGCAACGTTCGCTACGGAGATCGGCAACCCTGCAACACAGCCT
>CAXIAS010000021.1:0-30619 GCA_964022195.1 uncultured Roseobacteraceae bacterium | reverse complement strand
CAGAGCGCTCATAACGCTTTGGTTGCGGGTTCAAGTCCTGCCGGGCCTACCACCTCCCCAGCTGTTTCGTATACATTAGTATACCAAGCCCCTTTCACCCGTTGTTAATATGGTTTATGGCACAGCCAAACCATTCAACAACGGAGCATACCATGACCAAGATTAAGGTAGAAAACCCCATCGTCGAACTTGACGGTGACGAAATGACCCGCATCATTTGGGACTTCATCAAGAAAAAGCTGATCCTGCCTTACCTTGACGTAGATCTGAAATATTACGACCTCGGTATGGAAGTCCGCGACGAGACCAACGACCAAATCACAATTGACGCGGCTCATGCGATCCAGAAATACGGCGTCGGCGTTAAATGTGCGACCATCACGCCAGACGAGCAGCGCGTCGAAGAATTCGGCCTGAAACAGATGTGGCGTTCGCCTAACGGCACTATTCGCAACATTCTGGGCGGTGTTGTGTTCCGCGCGCCGATCATCTGTCAGAACGTGCCACGTCTGGTTCCCGGCTGGACCGATCCGATTGTTATTGGACGTCACGCCTTTGGTGACCAGTATAAGGCCACCGACTTTCTGATGCCTGGTCCTGGCAAACTGACGATGAAGTTTGTTGGTGAAGACGGCGCCGTGATCGAGAAAGAGGTGTTTGACGCCCCTGCCGCAGGTGTGGCGATGGGTATGTATAACCTTGATCAATCCATTATCGACTTTGCCCGTGCATCCATGAACTACGGTTTGAACCTTGGCTGGCCTGTGTATCTGTCTACCAAGAACACAATCCTCAAGGCCTATGACGGCCGCTTTAAGGACTTGTTCCAGCAGGTATTCGAGGAAGAGTTCGAAGAGAAATTCAAAGCTGCCGGCATCACATATGAGCACCGCCTGATCGATGACATGGTTGCGGCGGCGATGAAATGGTCCGGCAAATTCGTTTGGGCCTGTAAAAACTATGACGGTGATGTGCAGTCCGACACAGTGGCCCAAGGCTTTGGCTCGCTAGGTTTGATGACATCCCAGCTGATGACACCCGATGGGAAAGTCGTTGAGGCAGAAGCCGCCCACGGCACCGTGACCCGTCACTACCGCCAGCATCAGGCAGGTCAGGCCACGTCCACCAACTCTATCGCATCGATCTTTGCTTGGACCGGTGGCCTAAAGCACCGCGCGAAACTGGATGAGAACACGCAGCTGATGAGCTTTGCCTCCACGCTCGAAAAAGTCATCGTCGATACGGTTGAAAGCGGCCACATGACCAAGGATCTGGCCTTGCTTGTCGGTCCGGATCAGAAATGGCTGACCACCGAAGGTTTCCTCGAGAAAATCGACGAGAACCTGAACGCTGCGATGTAAATCACCCCAGTAACATGAAAAAGAAGGGGCCACTTCATGTGGCCCCTTTTTTGTTGCGTAATTCTGTGGCTGACTGCGACAGCAGCAAATGGGAGCAAAAATGCACATCGCCTACATCTTTATGTTTATCGCAATTGTCGCCGAAACAATCGGCACCACTGCACTGCAAGCCAGCCAACAGTTCACCAGGACGGTGCCCTCAATCATTGTCGTGGTGTCATACGCCGTGTCGTTTTATCTGCTGTCATTCGTGCTACGCCATATCCCCGTCGGGATTACCTACGCGATTTGGTCGGGCCTTGGGATCGTATCGATTGCTGCAATCGGCTATCTAGCGTTTGGGCAAAAGCTGGATATCCCCGCGCTCATCGGCATGGGGTTCATCTTGACCGGCATTCTGATTGTGCACCTCTTTTCCAACTCGGCACCGCACTAACGACCGCGTGTCGCCATGGGCTTAAGCCCATGGTCACTTTTTTGGGTTCCCTTTCAGGCCTGATCGCGTTATCCGCGCGACAAAAGCCGTGACATCCGTCGCGGCTCGTTTGATATAAGGCCGCCCGATCATGGAAATTCGTAACATCGCTATCATTGCCCACGTTGACCACGGCAAGACAACCCTCGTGGACGAACTGCTCAAGCAGTCCGGCGTCTACCGCGACAACGAGGCCATCACCGAACGCGCAATGGATAGCAACGACATCGAGCGTGAGCGTGGCATTACCATTCTGGCCAAAAACACATCTGTTGAGTGGAACGGTACACGGATCAATATCGTCGACACACCTGGTCACGCCGATTTCGGCGGCGAGGTCGAACGTATCCTGTCGATGGTTGATGGCGTCGTGTTGTTGGTCGATGCGGCCGAAGGCGCAATGCCACAAACCAAATTCGTAACATCCAAGGCCTTGGCCCTTGGTCTGCGCCCAATTGTGGTCGTGAACAAGGTCGACAAAGCCGACGGCGACCCTGATCGCGCGGTAGACGAAGTGTTCGACCTGTTTGCCGCCCTCGAGGCCAGCGATGAGCAGCTTGATTTCCCGACGATGTTTGCATCCGGCCGTAGCGGCTGGTGTGATGCGGAACTGGACGGCCCGCGTGAAAACCTTGACGCCTTGTTTGATCTGATCGTCGAACACGTCCCTGCCCCAAAGCAGTTGGAGCGCAAGGCAGAGCCGTTTCAGATGCTGGCAACCACCCTGTCCGCTGACCCGTTCATCGGTCGTATCCTGACTGGCCGCGTTGAAGCTGGCACATTGAAAGCCGGCGACACGATCAAGGCCCTGACCCGCGACGGCGACAAGATCGAACAGTTCCGCGTGTCCAAAATCCTCGCGTTCCGCGGTTTGATGCAGCAGCCGATCGACGTGGCCGAGGCCGGTGACATCGTCACCATCGCAGGCATGACCAAGGCAACAGTGTCCGACACGCTCTGTGATCCATCGATCGACGTGCCGATCCCGTCGCAACCGATTGACCCGCCCACCATCACGGTCACATTCGGCATCAACGACAGCCCTTTGGCTGGTCGCGACGGCAAAAAAGTCCAGTCCCGTGTCATCCGTGACCGCCTGATGAAAGAAGCCGAAGTCAACGTCGCAATCAAAATTGCCGACACCCCCGGTGGCGATGCTTTTGAAGTCTCGGGCCGTGGTGAATTGCAGATGGGTGTTTTGATTGAAAACATGCGTCGTGAAGGTTTCGAGCTGTCGATCAGCCGCCCGCAGGTTATCTTCACCGAAGAAGAAGGCCAGCGGATGGAGCCTGTGGAAGAGGCAACAATCGACGTGGATGACGAATACACAGGTGTGGTTGTCGAAAAACTGACTGGTCCGCGTAAGGGCGAATTGGTTGAAATGAAACCGGCCGGCGCTGGCAAAACCCGCATCATCGCCCACGTGCCGTCACGTGGCTTGATCGGCTATCACGGCGAATTCCTGACCGACACACGCGGCTCTGGCGTTCTAAACCGCCTGTTCCACGGAATGGTCCCCTACAAAGGCAAAATCCCGGGCCGCCGTCAGGGTGTTCTTATTTCGATGGAAAACGGCACCTCGGTGGCCTTTGCCCTGTGGAACCTCGAGGATCGCGGCAAAATGTTCATCGGCGCCCAAGAGGCGATCTATCAAGGTATGATCATTGGCGAGCATAGCCGTGACAACGATCTGGAAGTGAACCCGCTGAAGGGCAAGAAACTGACCAACGTGCGTGCCTCTGGCACAGACGAAGCGGTGCGCCTGACACCGCCGACGATCATGTCGCTCGAGCAGGCGATTGCCTATATCGATGATGACGAGCTGGTAGAAGTCACGCCAAACGCGATCCGTTTGCGCAAGCGCTATCTTGATCCGCACGAGCGCAAGCGGCAGTCGCGGTCTGCTGGCTAGAAACGGCTGCCGGACACATTAAAAAGGGCGGGGATTAGTCATCCCCGCCCTTTTGCGTCTAACTTGCGATTTCCTCAACGATGCACAGTTCACGTTGACTGGCCCCTTTGGCATATCCTAGCGCCTCTTGGTAGGCGTCCGAATTGTAGCAATCCTGCGCCGCCTGCAGGCTCGCAAAACGTGCCACAACGTTTCTGGGCCGCTCTGGCCCTTCCAGTTGCACAAACGTGCCGCCGCGGGCCAGAAATGTGCCACCATGATCCGCGATCGCCACGGTCGCGCGTTTGGCATATTCCGAATAGGCCGCCTCGTCTGTCACGGTGACATGTGCGATCCATAGCGCCGACATTACAGGCCCTCCAGATAGGATTTGGCATCCGCGATGGCCTGTTCGGCGTTATCGGCAGAAGCGCCGCCACCTTGGGCCATATCAGGCCTGCCACCGCCACCTTTGCCGCCCAGTGCCGGTACTGCCGCACGCAACAGGTCCACCGCCGACAATTTGTCCGTTAGATCCTTGGTCACGCCTGCAGCTACAGCTGCCTTGCCTCCGGTATCGGCAATCAACAGCACCACACCTGTGCCCATCTGGGATTTCATTTCGTCAATCAGTGCGGGCAAATCCTTGCCGGTGATCCCCTGCATAACCTGCGCCTGAAACGGAATGCCGTTAATGTCGACAGCAGCGCCACCGTCCTGAGGCCCACCAGACATTGCCAGATCGCGACGCAACTGGGCGACCTCATTGGCCAAAGCCTTGCGTTCGTCCATCAGCGCCTTGACCCGCTCAACAACATCCGAAGCCGGCGCCTTAAGGGTTGCTGCAACCTCGATGAGGCGCTGATCTTGGGCCTTGAGATGGTCCAGCGCCGCTTGCCCTGTCAGGGCTTCGATCCGCCGGACACCGGCCGCAGAAGCACTGTCACCCAGCACGACAAACGCGCCAATTTCACCCAAACGGGACACATGGGTGCCGCCGCACAGTTCCAGACTATAGGTGCTGCCGTCCGCACCTTTTCCTGATCCATCAAGCTGACCCATCGAGACCACGCGCACCTCGTCGCCATATTTTTCACCAAACAAGGCCTGCGCGCCCATCTCGCGTGCGTCATCGGGCGTCATGATCCGCGTCTCAACCGAACCGTTTTGACGGATCAAGGTGTTCACCTCGTGCTCGACGCTGGTCAATTCGCTGCCGGACATTGCCGCGTTGTGGCTGAAATCAAACCGCAAACGATCTGCCGCATTCAGTGAACCACGTTGCGCAATGTGACTGCCCAATATGTTGCGCAGCGCTTCGTTCAATAGGTGAGTAGCCGAATGGTTGGCGCGGATCGCCGCGCGGCGCGTGGGATCCACAACCAGAACGGCGGCTTGGCCCGCTTCAATTGTGCCTTCGGTGACATTGGCAATATGCACAAACACGCCCGCAATCTTTTTCGTATCAGTGACAATCGCCTGCCCAGTTGCAGTCCGAATGGTGCCGGTATCGCCGACCTGACCACCGCTTTCGGCGTAGAACGGCGATTGGTTCAGCGCAATTTGCACCTGCGCTGTAGCCGTTTGTGTCAACGTGTTGTCAACGACAAGGCCCACAATCTGGCCCTCGGCCTCAGTATCAACGTAACCGATAAAATCTGTCGTGCCGTGTTTGTCGGCCACATCGAACCAAATTGCGGCATCTGCTTCGCCACCGGCACCAGACCAGGCAGCACGGGCCTTGGCCTTTTGCTCGGCCATTGCTGCATCGAATCCGTCGACATCGACGCCGCGACCTTTTTCGCGCAACGCGTCTTGGGTTAAATCCAGCGGAAAGCCAAAGGTATCATACAATTTGAACGCTGTTGCACCTGGCAAATCGGCACCGTCATCCACATCGGCCAGCGCGTCATCCAACAACTTGAGCCCGCGATCAAGGGTCTGCTTGAACCGAATTTCTTCGTTTAGCAAAGTTTCCTCGATCAAGGTTTGCCCCTGCCCAAGTTCGGGATAGGCCGCGCCCATTTGCTGCACTAGCGCAGGCACCAAACGATGCATCACGGGGTCTTTGGCCCCCAGCAGATGCGCATGGCGCATGGCCCGCCGCATAATCCGCCGCAGAACATAACCACGCCCCTCGTTGGATGGCAGGACCCCCTCAGCGATCAAAAAGGACGTCGACCGAAGGTGGTCAGTGATCACACGGTGGTGCACGTTCTTGTCGCCAAACGGATCTGTAGACGTCGCATGGCCAGAGGCCTCAATCAGCGCCTTGAACAGATCGGTATCATAATTGTCGTGGCTACCCTGCAAGAGCGCGGCAACCCGTTCGATCCCCATGCCGGTATCGATTGATTGCATGTCCAGCGCCTGCATTGAGCCGTCTTCGAACATCTCGTTTTGCATAAACACGATGTTCCAGATTTCGATAAACCGATCGCCGTCTTCTTCGGGTGACCCCGGAGGCCCACCCCAAATGTGATCGCCGTGGTCATAGAAAATCTCGGTGCATGGACCACACGGGCCGGTTGGCCCCATCTGCCAAAAATTGTCAGAGGTAGCGATGCGGATAATCCGGTCCTCAGGGACGCCGATCTTCTTCCAAATATCATAGGCTTCGTCGTCGGTATGATAGACGGTGACGAGCAACCGATCCTTATCAATGCCGAATTCTTTGGTTATCAGATTCCACGCAAACGGGATCGCCTCGTGCTTGAAATAGTCCCCGAACGAGAAATTTCCCAACATTTCAAAGAACGTATGGTGGCGCGCGGTATAGCCGACATTGTCCAGATCGTTGTGTTTACCACCGGCCCGCACGCATTTTTGTGCGGAGGTCGCACGGACATAATCGCGCTTTTCGACGCCCGTAAAGGCATTCTTGAACTGGACCATGCCCGAATTGACGAACATCAATGTGGGGTCATTGCGCGGCACCAGTGGGCTAGAGGTCACGACCTCGTGCCCGTTCTGGCGGTAATAATCAAGGAATGTGGACCGGATGTCAGCGAGACTAGTCATGGCGGGCTTTCATGAATGAAATAAGGTGTTTGTGTCAGAAATACCCTCGCCTGTGTGAACTGTCCACAGCCCAACAAAAAAGGAGCGCCTCAAGCGCCCCTTTTTCATAAATTAGCTGGATTTAAACCTCGACGATGTCCGCATCGTCGTCGCCAGACATATCGGCATCAAAGTCGAGCCCGTGCGCGGCACGGATCTTGTCTTCGATTTCGTTCGCAATAACGGGGTTTTCGCGCAAGAATGTCTTGGAATTTTCACGCCCTTGCCCGATCCGTTCGTCGCCGTAGCTGAACCAAGCGCCGGATTTCTCGACGACTCCTGCTTTGACCCCAAGGTCCAGCAATTCGCCATTTTTCGAGATACCTTCGCCATACATGATATCGAATTCCACCTGTTTGAACGGCGGCGCCACCTTGTTTTTGACGACTTTAACGCGGGTTGCGTTGCCGACGACCTCGTCGCGGTCCTTGATCGCACCGATGCGGCGGATATCCAAACGGACGGAGGCATAGAATTTTAACGCATTGCCACCTGTTGTGGTTTCGGGGCTGCCGAACATAACGCCGATCTTCATCCGGATCTGGTTGATAAAGATCACCATGCAACCGGACCGGTTGATCGATCCTGTCAGTTTGCGCATCGCCTGAGACATCAACCGAGCGTGCACACCGACGCTGCTGTCGCCCATATCGCCCTCAAGCTCGGACTTCGGTGTCAGGGCTGCAACTGAATCGACGATAACCATGCTGACCGCGCCGGACCGGACCAATGTGTCGACGATTTCCAACGCCTGTTCACCGGTGTCGGGCTGAGAAATCAGCAGCTCATCCAGATTCACCCCCAGTTTGCGAGCGTATTGCGGATCCAGAGCGTGTTCCGCGTCTACAAATGCGCAAACGCCGCCTTTTTTCTGTTCCTCGGCAATCGCGTGCAACGTCAGGGTGGTTTTCCCCGACGATTCCGGGCCGTAAATCTCGATCACGCGACCCTTTGGCAGGCCGCCGATACCCAAAGCGATATCCAACCCAAGCGAGCCGGTCGATGTCGCCTCGATATCGGCCATCGGGTTGCCGTCGCCCAGTTTCATGATGGACCCTTTGCCGAACTGTCGTTCGATCTGGGCCAATGCGCTTTCCAGCGCCTTTTCTTTGTCTGCTGTTTTCTTGTCAGTCATTTTGAGGAGTTCTGCCGTTGCCATCTGTCATGTCCTTATTCCATACCGCACGAGGGGCGACAATTGCTGCTTTTTGTTCTATTTATGTTCTCATTAACTAATGGGACCAAAAGAAGAACATTACAACAAAAATCTTCTGTTTCACTATGTGTTCATCATGGTTAAGATTGTCTGAACCCGCGGGCAAAGCGCCCGCAACTGCATCAAGGACGCACGCCAAATGCTTGTTTTTTGGAAACAAAATCTGGTTTTCTTATCAGTCCCCAAGACTGGAACCACCGCAATGCAATCCGCTTTGGCACATAAGTCGGATATGGCGTTCCGAGGTCCACCACAAATCAAACACGCGCCCTTATATCGCTACAATCGATTCTTGCGGCCCATGTTCAACAAGGCAGGCGGACAGAATCCCGACACATTAGCCGTGATCCGCCACCCTGCCGATTGGCTGTCCAGCTGGTACAGATATCGTAATCGCAATTCGCTGGTCGGCCACCCCAACAGCACGCGCGGCATCAAATTCAACGATTTTGTCTTGGAATATTGCAAAGATAATCCTGCCCCCTTTGCCAATGTCGGGTCACAAGCGGCCTATGTGTTTGATCAAGACGGGAAGCGTGCGACGACGCTCCTTTATCGGTACGAGGCGCAAGATAAACTGATCACCTACCTAGAGGGGCGATTGGACACTACGATCGAGCTGAAACAGATGAACGTTTCCCCCACCATCCCAGCCGAACTATCGACAGAAGTCGCCCAAGAGCTGATCAAGGCCCGCGCCAAAGAATTCGAGGCATGGGATTTGTCGACTGGCTAACTGAGCGTTCGGTTGATGGCGTCTTTCCAGCCAGTATATCTGCGGTCGCGTGTTTCGGCATCCATCTGCGGCTCGAACCTTGCGTCCAGCGCCCATTCGTCTGCGAACCCGTCTTGGTCGGGATATATCCCCGCCTGCATTCCAGCCAGCCATGCAACACCCAACGCGGTTGTTTCCAACACTTTGGGCCTGTCTACAGGCGCGCCTATAATGTCGGACAGGAATTGCATCGACCAGTCCGAGGCGCTCATGCCGCCGTCGACCCGAAGGACGCCGCTGTCATTGTGGTCCTGCCAGTCGGACGTCATCGCCTCTAGCAGGTCGCGGGTCTGGAAACCGACGCTTTCCAACGCGGCGCGGGCAAATTCGGCGGGGCCGGAATTGCGCGTCAATCCATAGATGGCACCGCGCGCTTCGGCGTCCCAATAGGGCGCGCCCAGACCAGTAAAGGCAGGCACGAGGTATAGCTCTTGGGTCGGATCGGCCTGCTGAGCGAGCGGCTGCGTTTCCTTGGCGTCTTGGATGATTTGCAGACCATCGCGCAGCCATTGCACAACGGCCCCTGCAATAAAGATAGACCCCTCGATCGCATATGTTGGCTTGCCGTCGAACTGATAGGCAATGGTCCCAAGCAGGCGGTTCTGGCTACGCACAAGCGTGTCGCCAGTGTTAAGCAAGGCAAAGCACCCCGTCCCATAAGTCGATTTCAACATACCGGGATCGAAACAGGCCTGGCCGATTGTCGCGGCCTGCTGGTCACCTGCGACCCCAAGGATCGGCAATTCGCCCCCAAAAAGGTCCGCGCGCGTGGTTCCGAAATCCGCCGCGCAATCCAGCACCTGCGGCAACATCGCGACGGGGATGTCAAAGCGGGCGCAAATCTGAGCGTCCCAGTCCCCAGTTCGAATGTTATATAGCATTGTGCGCGCAGCGTTGGTGGCATCCGTCACATGGCGCGCGCCGCCTGTCAGTTTCCAGATAAGGTAGCAATCGACTGTGCCAAATAGCAGTTCGCCCGCTTGCGCACGCGCCCGTGCGCCGTCAACTTTATCCAACAGCCATTTCAGCTTGGTGCCTGAAAAATATGGGTCCAGCAAAAGCCCGGTTTTGTCGGTGATCGTATCTTCGAAACCATCGGCCTTTAGATCGGCACATATACCGCTGGTGCGCCGGTCCTGCCAGACAATAGCACGGTGGATCGGTTCGCCGGTTTTCTTGTCCCAAACGATCGTTGTTTCGCGTTGGTTGGTGATCCCGATTGCAGCAATATCGTGCGCTGTGATCCCAGCCTTTTCTATCGCGCCACGACAGGTGGAAACTGTGGATGACCAAAGGTCGCCGGCCTCATGTTCAACCCAGCCGGATCGAGGGAAATGTTGGGTAAATTCCTCTTGAGCACTGGCCACCACGGTCATGTTTTCATCAAAAATAATTGCCCGACTGGACGTCGTGCCTTGGTCGATGGCCAGAATATGGGTCATAACGCTCCCTTAAGTGCTAACGCGCGTGCAAGCATATAATCGTTGATAACCTTGATTTGCTCGGGCGTCAGGCGCAAGCCAAGCTTGGACCGCCGCCAGACCACATCATCCGCCGTCATGGCGAATTCGCAGGTCATTAGATAATCGACCTCTGCCGCCGTCAAAGTGGCACCGAAATCCTGACCCAGATCAGCACTCGCCGCAGCCCGCCCCAAGACCCGCCACGCATCAGTGCCGTATGCGCGGATCAGCCGCTGCGCCCAATACGGGGTCAGGTATGTAAATTCGGCCCGTAACCGGCCGGCCAGATCATCGCGTTCCGAAACAGCAAAATCCCCCCCCGGCAGCGGAACGCCTGCGGTCCATGCGCCATGAAACCCCAGCTTTTCCAAAACATTTTCGGCCAATTTTCGGTAGGTCGTGATCTTGCCGCCAAAAATGTTTAGCAACACCGGCCCCGTATCATTCACAGTCAAAACATAGTCGCGCGTCGCGGCTGTCGCCGATTTCGCTCCGTCATCATACAGCGGGCGGACGCCCGAATAGGTCCAGACTACATCGCTGCGGCTGATCTGAGCTTTGAAATATTGATTGGCAAAGTCGATCAGATAGTCCTGTTCGCCTCCGGAGGCCTGTGGCGTGGTATGCACATCGTCATGTTCTGCATCTGTAGTGCCAATCAAGGTAAAGTCGGTTTCGTAAGGGATCGCAAAGATGATCCGCCCGTCCTGACCCTGAAAGAAATACGCCTTGTCGTGGTCAAACAGTTGTTTGGTCACGATATGAGAGCCACGCACCAACCGAACACCGGCCTTGGGGATGATATTTAGGTGGTTGCGCACGATATCCTCGACCCACGGGCCACCGGCATTGACCAATGTTGTGGCGGTGACATCGCGCGAGCCCTCGGGCCCCTCAATAGTGATGCACCAATGATCGTCCAACCGCTCCGCATTGATCACTTTGTGTCGCGGCAGGATTTCGGCCCCTCGATCACGCGCATCACGGGCGTTCAAAGCAACAAGGCGGGCGTCCTCAATCCAGCAGTCAGAGTATTCAAATGCTTTTGTAAACACCCGCTTGAGCGGCTCGCCCACGGCGTTTTTGGTCAGATCAACAGTGGTGGTGGCTGGCAGGATTTTTCGACCACCCAAATGGTCGTATAAAAACAACCCCAACCGGATCGGCCATGCGGGCCTGCGCCCTTTCATCCAAGGCATGACACATGACAGGATCCTTGAGGCGGGCGTGTCGCCTTCAAAACGCATGTCCTTGTGATAGGGCAGCACAAAGCGCATCGGCCACGAGATATGCGGCATAGCGCGCAGCAGCACCTCTCGTTCGATCAAGGCTTTGCGCACCAGCCCGATTTCAAAGAATTCCAGATACCGCAGCCCGCCGTGGAACAATTTGGTCGACGCAGAAGAGGTCGCCCCGCCCAGATCATTCATTTCGGCCAGCCCGACACGAATTCCCCTGCCCGCCGCGTCGCGCGCGATCCCGACACCGTTGATGCCACCGCCGATGATAAAGATATCGTAGTCCGCCATCAAACGTTTCCCTTGCTCATCTGTCCAAGTTAGAGCAACCGACCGCGCGCCCAAGAACGTTCCCACAGTGGTCGATCACAGCGCGTCGTCTGCACGGCCCTTGAACCCTGTCGCAACGACGAATTTCTCGGAACTGTCGGATCGCGACGATGGTGGTTTGACGTTCACCACTTTGGTGAACTTTGCCTTTAGCAATTTTTGCAAATCGCCCTCTGCGCCACCTGCCAGAACCTTGGCGACAAAAGTGCCGCCTTCGGCCAATACATCAAAAGCAAAGTAAGCTGCCGCCTCGCATAATGCGATAATGCGCAAGTGGTCGGTTTGCTTGTGCCCGCAACTGGCCGCCGCCATATCGGACATGACGACGTCCGCATCGCCGCCCAGCCATTCCATCACCTGTTTGTCGGCATCATCGGCCATAAAATCCAGCTGGTAGACTTCCGATCCGGGGATCGGCTCGATCTCTTGCAGGTCGATCCCGAGAATCGTGCCAATGTCCTTGCCCTTTTTCTCGCCCAATGCGTTGACGCGCGGTACCGCCACTTGAATCCAGCCACCCGGTGCGCATCCCAGATCGACAACCCGCGCGCCCGGCACAAGAAAGCGATACTTATCGTCGACTTCCATGATCTTATAGGCCGCACGTCCGCGATACCCTTCGACTTTGGCGCGTTGCACATAGGGGTCGTTCAATTGCCGCTGCAACCATTTGGTTGACGACATCTTACGCCCACGGGCGGATTTCACTTTGACCGTCAGGTCACGTTGACCGCGCCCTGACGTGTTCTTACCGGGTTTTTTGACCATAATTCGCTCACTTTCGCCTAGAACGGCGCATCCTCTAGCACGCCATCGGCGGACATCTGGGCGTATAACAGACCTTCACGCAGACCGCGATCAGCAACTGACAACCGATCAGTCGGCCACAGCCGCATCAAGGCCTGCAAGATGGCAGACCCTGACATTATCAAAGACTGCCGGTCCTTACCGATCCTCGGATCGCGCCTGCGCCCCTCTGGGCCCAATGCCAGATAGGTATTGATGACCTTGTCGATCTGATCGGTCGACATGCTAAGCCCGTCGACCTTGGTTCGGTCATAGCGGCGCAGCCCCAGATGACTGGCGGCAACGGTCGTGACTGTTCCGCTGGTCCCCACGATTTGAAACCCCTCGCGGGCTTGCGCTGACGCATAGGGCGAAAACGCCTCCAGGTTTTCTTCGAAAAACCAGCTCATCAAGGCAAATCGCGCGGCATCGTCTTCGACGTCGGAAAACTGATCGCGCAGGGTGGCCACGCCCAAAGGCACGGAAATCCAATCGACAACCTTGGCCGCAGCAAACGGTCCGGCATCAGTGGTAAACCCCGAGTGCAGCCGCATCAACGCGCGCGGACGCTCGCGCCGTGGCACATGACTAAGGTCAATCCAGACCAGTTCCGTCGAGCCGCCACCGATATCCACCACAAGCAGTTGTTCGGTCTTGGTGGAGACCAACGGCGCACAAGAGATCACGGCAAGCCGCGCCTCTTCTTCGGGTTTGATGATGTCCAGCGACATGCCGGTTTCGCGTTTGACCTGCGCCATAAAACTGCGACCGTTTTTGGCGCGGCGACATGCCTCGGTCGCAACAAGGCGCATGTTCTTGACCCCGTGCCGATCCAGTTTTTGACGACAAATCCGGATCGCATTTATCGTGCGATTCATCGATTCCCGGGACAATTTGCCCGAGCTTTCCAAGCCATGTCCCAACTGGACCGACTTGGAAAAACTATCGACCACATGAAACTGGCTGCCCTTTGGTTGGGCAATCAGCATGCGACAGCTGTTAGTACCTAAGTCCAACGCCGCATAGAGCGCCGATGGATCAGGCGGATTTGGCGCCGGGGTTACGACCGCTTTGGGGAACGCGCCCGCACCATTGGGACGCTTGGGCGCCATACTACGCCCTCCATTTCGAGTTAACCCCAAGCTAAGCTTCATCCGCGCACCATGCAAGCGCTGCCTAGATCAATTTGAACAGGTTTCAGAAACATCTTGTAAAGAATGAAGCGCACCTGCTGTCGCCATAGGCCTGCGAGCGCGCGATAAGGGTTCCGGTCGCTGGATGCGCATGGGGTGTCGAAAACCGACGCTGTTGACGGATTTTGGGTGCTAGAACTTTGCGAAATAGAACCACGGTTCAGGGAGGAATCAGATGGCAGACGTAACTACCGTCTACTGGCGCGATATCCCAGCCCAAGTCATCGTCGGCAAAGGCCGCCGCGGCACGAAATTGCCGTTGCCGGAACGCTTTGAACAGGCGATTGACCGCGCTGCGATGAAATCCGGTGCCGCCGAATCCGATGCCTATCTGGAAGGGTTCCGCAAAGCCGACCCGTTTCAGGTTGACGGCGTTGATGCCGAGGTCGCAGCCGCGCAGGTTGCCCGTATTGACACGGAATATGACCAAGAGCGCATCAAAGCGCTGATCGCAAACGACGGCTGGGCCTAAGGCCAGTCCCCAATTAGAAAAGAGAACCAGAATGTCCCTTCTGTCCTTTGGTAAGAAAAAAGACGAGGCCCCCGCCACTGTAAACCCGCAGGTCGAGGCGCTGTTGCGCGACTATTCGATCGAGGTCATGCCGCGCACCGCAGAAAAGGTCGAAAACTTTCGCGATCTGCTGCCCGACGGCACTCGCGTCTACATCGCCCACATCGAGGGCACCCCAATTGACGATATGGTCGCGACCGCAAAACGCCTGAACGCTGATGGGTATCAGGTCATGCCACATTTTCCGGCTCGTATCATCAAAGACAAGGCGACTTTGGCTGATTGGATTGCGCGCTATCAAGGCGAAGCGGACGTCAAGCAGGCGCTGTTGCTCGCTGGTGGTGTCACAACTCCCCACGGTGATTACGACAGCTCGATGCAATTGCTGGAAACAGGCCTGTTCGGCGACGCAGGGTTCACAAACCTGCACGTAGCGGGCCACCCCGAAGGCAACAAAGACATTGATCCTGACGGGTCCATGACCAACGTCGACAGCGCACTGCGTTGGAAACAGGCATTCAGCGAGACGTCGGACGCAGATATGGCACTCGCTACTCAATTTGCATTTGAAGCGGGCCCAATCATCGACTGGGCCAACGGCATCAAAGAGGCGGGCATCGACATCCCTGTCCACATTGGCATCGCCGGCCCTGCCAAACTGCAAACACTGATCAAATTCGCCATCGCTTGTGGCGTCGGCCCGTCCTTGAAAGTCCTACAAAAACGCGCGATGGATGTGACCAAACTGCTCTTGCCTTACGAGCCCACCGAAGTCCTGACCGAATTGGCCGCGCATAAGGCCGCGAACCCCGGCTTCAATATCTCGCACGTGCATTTCTTCCCGCTTGGCGGGATCAAAACCAATGCAAATTGGGCCATCAACAACGGCGGCAGCTCTGCCGTTCCTGCAAACCAGTCTTAAGGGACAGCACAATGACACGCACAATCGTCGAATCCAAAACCAAAACCACAATCATCGGTTTTGACCAGCCGTTTTCCGTAATCGGCGAGCGGATCAACCCGACAGGCCGCAAGATCCTGAACGAAGAGCTGGAGCGTGGCGATTTTTCCCGCGTTGAAGCCGACGCCATTGCACAAGTGGCCGCTGGTGCGAATATCCTTGATATCAACTCTGGCGCTGTTTTCTCGAACAAGATGGCCGAAGACCCGCGCTATGCCGACAACAACTTTGTCGAACCGACCCTGATGATGGAGCTGGTCAAACGCGTGCAAGCCGTCACCGATTGTCCCTTGTGCATCGACAGCTCGGTTCCAGGAGCGTTGGAAAATGGTCTGGCTGCCGCCGAAGGCCGCCCACTGTTGAATTCGGTAACTGGCGAAGAAGACCGACTGGAACTGGTTCTACCGCTGGTCAAGAAATACAACGTGCCGGTTGTCGCCATTTCCAACGACGACACGGGCATTTCCGAAGACCCAGATGTCCGCTTTGCTGTCGCAAAGAAAATCGTCGAACGCGCTGCCGACTTTGGCATCCCTGCACATGACATCGTGGTCGATCCGCTTGTGATGCCAATTGGCGCTATGGGCACAGCTGGGCTGCAGGTGTTCACGCTCGTCCGTCGTTTGCGCGACGAATTGGGCGTCAACACAACATGCGGCGCGTCCAACATCAGCTTTGGCCTGCCAAACCGCCACGGCATCAACAACGCGTTCCTGCCAATGGCAATGGCCGCAGGTATGACGTCTGCGATCATGAACCCCGTGGCCCTGCCGGTTGGTCCGAAGAAACTGGCTGAAAAACGCGCCGAGATCGAGGCCGCTGGCATTATCATCCCAGAAGGTATGGATGACGAAGCCATCGTCCAGATGTTCGGCATGGGGTCCACCAAACCCCGCGCAGGCAAAGAAATGGAAGCAATCCGCGCTGCCAATTTCCTGACCAACAACGACGAAGCCGGAGGTGAGTGGATCAAATTCAATCGCGCACCTGCCAAAGAAGGCGAAGGTCGCGCCCGTCGCGGCGGTCGCCGCCGCGGTTAGTCTGATCACAAGACGGGGCGCTGCGATACGCGGCGCCCCGTTTCATGCAAGTTCGTGTAACAGGTCGGGGTTTATTTTAGCGCTAACACCTTGATACCACCTGCACTGCGCCGTAACAGGTTCGAAACGCAATTTCCGCGGGGTCGACCATGGCACATACAATAAATTCCTATTCGCTCGTCGCAGATATTGGTGGCACAAATACGCGGATTGCGTTGGCCCACGGGATCTCCTTGGTTCCGGATACCGTCCGGCGATACCCAAACTCCGATTTCTCTTCGTTGCAAGATGTCATCGCGCGCTACATTCAGGACGAAGGCGGCGTCGCTGTCTGCGCGGTTTGCGTGGCCGTCGCAGGCCCCGTCGACGGGGCGCAGGCCAGTTTGACGAATCTCGACTGGTCGATTGACGCGGCAACGCTGACCAGCTCCACCAATGCGGACACGGTCGCGATCCTCAACGACTTGCAGGCGCAGGGATACGCATTGGGCCACTTGCCAAAGGAAAACATCGCAACTGTGATGTCAGGCGCCGCGTCTTCTGCGACGGCGACGCAACTGGTTGTGGGCATTGGCACTGGTTTTAACGCAGCCCCCGTATTTGAGACCCCAAAGGGCCGCTTTGTCGCCCCGTCCGAGAGTGGGCATATGGACATGCCAATGCGCACTGGTTCCGAGCTCGACCTAGGACGCGCTATTGCCGATCATTCGGACGAACCTTCGGTCGAGGATGCCCTGTCAGGTCGCGGTTTGCCAAAGATCTATCACGCGCTGCACCCCAGCCGACCCCAGCTAGCCGGTCGCGAGATATTGGAATTGGCCGCAGATGGCGACGCGGCTGCAAATGGTGCTGTCCGTGCATTCGTTGAAATGATGGGCAAAGTATGCGGCAATCTGGCGCTTGTTCAATTGCCCTTTGGCGGGATCAATCTAGTGGGCGGTATGGCCCGTGCGATGCACCCCTATTTGGCGACACATGGCTTTGCTGACGGGTTTCTTAGCAAAGGACGGTTCACCGACTACATGAACCGGTTTCCAGTCAATATCGTTACAGACGACTACGCTGCGCTGACCGGATGCGCGGTGATGCTGGATCAAAATCAGACCTGAGCCAGTTCCAACTGTGCTTGCACGGTTTGCGTCAGGTCGTTCAAAGAAAACGGTTTAGGCAAAAAGACAGCGTTCTCAACCTCTGGGCCCTCGTCGCCAAATGCGTCTTCGGCGTAGCCTGAAACGAAAACAACACGCGCCTCGGGCCGGTCAACCAGCGCCTGACGTACCCAGGTTGGCCCGTCCAATCCCGGCATAATCACATCCGTTACGAACACATCAATTTTCAATTCAGTGTCCGATAACAGCGTTAATGCCGCCTCGGCGCAGTCCGCCTCGAGAACAGTATACCCTCGCAACCGTAGCGCGCGCGACGCAAACGCCCTAACAGGTGCTTCATCTTCGACCAACAAGATAACGCCTTCGTGGACTGTCTCACTCATTTGGGGAATCGGTTTGGGTTCAGGATTGGGTTGCGAAACCTGAGCCGAGTGCATCGGGAACCACAAGGTAAAGATCGTGCCCGTTCCGATTTCGCTATGAGCGAAAATAAAGCCACCGGTTTGTTTGACGATCCCATACACCGTTGAAAGGCCCAATCCGGTGCCCTCACCCGTTTTCTTGGTCGTAAAGAATGGCTCGAAAATTTGATGGATTTTGTCGGGCGCAATGCCTTCGCCTTCGTCTTTGACACGCAAAACAACATAATCGCCCGGCGGCACCGATGCGCGGTCCTGCTGCAAAGGGGTATCGAGATGTACGTTTTCGGTCATGATGTCGATTTCGCCACCATGTGGCATCGCATCGCGGGCGTTGACAACAAGGTTCATCAACACCTGTTCCAGCTGTCGTTTATCGGCCTTGATCGGGTCCAGATCCTGATCCAACGACAAAACAAGTGACACGCGTTCCCCGACAAGCCGGTTCAGCAAATGGGTCAGGTCGGACAGGGTTTCGCGGACATCAATCACTTCGGGTTGAAGGTTCTGTTTGCGCGAAAACGCCAACAACTGACCGACCAAACTGGCAGCCCGATTGGCATTTTGATGGATCTGTATCAGGTCTCCATAGTCCTGATCCCCCTGATCGTGCCGCAACAGCAACAGGTCGCAATGCCCCGAAATCGCAGTCAAGAGGTTATTAAAATCATGAGCAACCCCACCGGCCAACTGACCGATTGCCTGCATTTTCTGGCTTTGGACGAATTGTGCCTCAAGTGTTTTCAACTCGGTCACGTCGTTAAGGACGGCAATCAAATGGGGATCACTGAGCCCCCCCGCCGAATTCAACGTTACTTGCACAAAGGTGTCATGATTATCACCACGACCGCGCAAGAATTGCGAGGCAAAACCACCGCGCCCCTCGACGGCCTCTTTTATCCAATCGCAGATCGGACGCCCTAGCCCATCCAACACATCCGCCAGCCGTTTACCGTCCATAGCCTTTAGATCGAGCAAGGTCCGTGCCTCGCGGTTGGAAGCAAGAATCGTGCCTGCAGAAGATATTTTCAACAACGGAACAGGCAAGTCCTCTATGGCATTCCAGCCTGCATTCAATTCTCTGGGTCCGGAGTCAGAGGAGTCTTGCGCCGGGATCAAGAAGACTTCTTTACGACCAGCCACGCTGTCAATGACAGCCAATACAATCTGAATGGGTCCGTTCTCAGTCGTTAGGGTGCGTTGAACGCCGCTCCGCAACGGTGCATCGCCAAAAACCTCGGAGCATGACTTTGGTCGCCCGCCGAGCAGCTCGCGGCATGCCTCATTCACAAACAAGACAGCGCCAGAATTTCCGACCGCCATCATCGGCATTTGCGGCGCGGCTGCGGCGGTATTGGGTTGACGTTCGACAGCTGCATCGCCTTCGATACGCCATAAATAGCGAGCCTGATCGATCGACGTGACCGAAATACGAAAGCGTCCCGACCGCGTGATCACATCTTCCGCGCCGCCACCATTTTCGCGGGCTTTGCCAAATAACGAAAATAGCACACTTTCGGGATTGGCGAATACCGCCGAGAATCCGTCCCCAATACCATCGCCTACCTCGATAGCGAGACGGAGCGATGCTGCGGCGTTCAAGTCAAGGACAACCCCGTCCGCATCCGTCAGCAGCGCCAGCGCAGGATCGTGTTCAATGACATTGTGTAAAACCGATTGAGCCCCCGACGCACGGGTTCCCCCTGCCGAACGCATGACGCACCACAACACATAGACTGCGATACCTGCGACGATGGACCATAAACCAAGACCAACATTGCGATCATCGACGACCAGCGCACCCGTCAGAAAAACGAGCCCGAAGGCGAGCGCTACCATCATCCTTCGAGTGATGTCAGCCTGCCCTGCCGAGCGCGGAGCACGAGAGACGTTTGCTGTCAATTTGACTTCCCTGATTGGTTTTGCGAACGATATGCCCAGTCCTGTTAAGAACTAGTTAACGTCAACAGGCCAATCCTGCCGCGACACAATTACAGGTTGCAATACTGTGGGATTATTGAATTTGTGTCAAATGCGCCCAATAGAAACCATCCCCGCGCGCATCTGGTAGCAGCAGCTCGGACTGGTCCAGAGAAAATCGCCCTGACGCGACCAGATCGGCGATAGCGCCTTCATTTTCGACCGAAAACACTGAACACGTCGCGTAAACGAGCGTGCCGCCAGGGCGTAGACACGCCACGGCACCTGCAATAGCGTCGGCCTGTAATCTATTGTAACTGAATAGTTTTTCTAGCGAGAAGTCCCACTTTTCTTGTGGATTCCGGCGCCAAGTTCCTGAACCCGAACAAGGTGCATCGCAAAACACTAGATCGAACCCCTCCATGGATGCCAGCGCCTCGGTTGAAACGACATCCACCGTCAGTCCAGCACGCCGAGCGCGGGGTATGATATCGGCCGTACGCGCCGGATTTATGTCATGGGCTGTCACCTGACAGAGATGCATATCGGCAATCGCAAGCGCCTTGCCGCCACCACCGGCGCAATAATCCAGCACGCGATCCTTGCCGGTCAAACTCAAGGCCGCGACCGCCCTTTGAGACGACGCATCCTGCAAATCGACAAGACCTTGTTCATAGGCGGACGAGTTTCGCAACCGGCGTTCGTTCTTGACCACCCTAAGCGCGGTCGGGACCTGATCGTCGGGCTCAGCCACAATTTCATCGTCGGCGAGCGCCGCAATCGCCTGAGCTACAGTTACGCGCCCGCTGGTTATCCGCAAAGTGATCGGAGCCCGTTGTTGCAGGGCCAGCGCGGTGGTTTCAGCCTTGGATCCTAAATCAGAGCGCCACATGGGTATTAATTCCGAAGGCAGGTTCAGCTTGTCTTCGCCTGTCGGAACGCCACCGGCAATCTCTTCTGCAGGGGTTAGCATTGCCGGCGCATGCCCGCCCGCACCGAAAACCGACGTGACCGGAATGTCTGACAACCGCAGCAGCCCCAAGACCACTGACCGCCCGTCGTGACCACCACCCGCAACTTCGGCAGAGCGTCGATTGCGCAATACATCAAACACGATATCGCGAATGGCTGCCCGATCCTTGGAACCGGCAAATCTGTGGCCACGCGCCCAATGGGTCAGCGCCTTTTCTGGCGGCTGGCCGGATCGAATGACATCCAACACTTCAATCGCGGCGCTATATCGGGCAGCAGGTTGCACGGCTTATCCTACGCGGTAATTGGGGCTTTCGCGGGTGATCTGCACGTCATGCACATGGCTTTCTTTCAGACCGGCGCCCGTGATTTTCACAAACTCGCAGTTCTTGCGCATCTCGGCCACGGTCGCGTTGCCTGTGTAGCCCATAGCGGCCCGCAAACCACCAACCAGCTGATGCACGACGGTTCCCGCCGATCCCTTGTAGGGCACCTGACCTTCGATCCCTTCGGGCACCAATTTGTCGCTGGCCGCGTCCTTTTGGAAATAGCGGTCCGCCGATCCGCGCGCCATAGCACCAAGGCTGCCCATCCCGCGGTAGGATTTGAACGACCGGCCTTGATACAAGATCACCTCGCCGGGGCTTTCGTCTGTTCCTGCGATCATGCTGCCCACCATCGCGCAGGACGCGCCGGCGGCAATGGCCTTGGCGAAATCACCAGAGAACTTGATGCCCCCATCAGCAATAACAGGCACGTCTCCGGCAGCTTGCGCACAATCCATGATCGCCGTCAGCTGTGGAACACCAACACCCGCAACCATACGGGTGGTGCAAATGGATCCGGGGCCAATGCCAACCTTGACCGCATCTGCGCCCGCCTCGATTAGCGCCTTGGTCGCGGCCCCGGTGGCCACGTTTCCGGCCACAATCTGCGTCTTGCCTGCGACCTTTCTAAGCCGTTTGACCGCGTCCGAGACGCCTTGCGAATGTCCATGGGCCGTATCAACCACCAGCATATCAACGCCCGCGTCGATCAATGCTAGGGATCTTTCGTAGCCTGCATCACCGACACCAGTGGCCGCGGCAACGCGCAACCGGCCCAAGTCATCCTTGCAAGCCATCGGGTTCAGCACTGCCTGTTCGCTATCCTTAAGAGTTAGCAGGCCCGTCAATTTGCCCGATCCGTCAGTAATCAGCAGCTTTTCGATCCGTCGGGCTTGCATCAGACTGCGTGCCTCATCCAGATCAGCAGGCTCTTGCAGCATCGCCAGATCATCGGATGTCATCATAACGCGAACAGGTGTCGCGTCATCTGTCGCAAACCGCATGTCGCGGTTGGTAACAATGCCAACCACGCGACCAGACCCGTCTACAACAGGAAAACCTGTCACGCGATACCGCTCCATCAATGCTTTGGCGTCGGCCAGTGTCTGGTCCGCCGTCAAGGTAATGGGATTATAGACGGTCCCCGATACAAATCGTTTGACGCGGCGAACCTCTTTGGACTGGGCGTCAGTGTCCAGGTTTTTGTGAACAACCCCCATGCCGCCGGCTTGGGCCATCGCAATCGCCATCTTTGCCTCGGTCACTGTGTCCATCGCGCTGGACAGCAGCGGAATGTTCAGCGCAATCGCCTGAGTTACAAAAGTGCGCGTATCCGCGGTTGTGGGCATCACATTGGACGCGCCCGGAACCAGCAATACATCATCAAAGGTAAGAGCCTCACGAATCTCCATCAGTCCGCCTTTCGGGTAGTGGTGTCGTTGGCACGTCCCTTTCGCATGGATCGGGTCCATGCACCACCCCTGAATCGCAGCAAACCAGCCCGACACCCGCGCCAAATCAAAATGTCGTCGCGCCGATCAGGTGCGTCCGCTGTCACAAACGTCGTCAATGCCGTTTGCGGGCTCTGTGATGACGGGTTCTTCCTTTCACATCCAAACCCGTTCGGTATGATATGCTGGAACCAGACCGATAGGCCCGACATGACCAACGATCCCCTCGTTATATTTACCCCCTCTGGCAAACGCGGAAATTTTCCCGTTGGCACCCCGATCCTGACAGCAGCACGTCAGCTGGGCGTTGATCTGGACAGTGTGTGCGGTGGACGTGGCATTTGCTCGAAATGCCAAATCACCCCATCCTATGGCGAATTTTCCAAACACGGTGTCACCGTGCATGACGACGCGCTTTCGGAATGGAACAGCGTCGAAGAACGCTATGATACCATCCGCGGTCTGCCAACAGGTCGACGGCTGGGCTGTCAGGCCACTGTGCAACGCGATATCGTCGTCGACGTCCCCCCCGAAAGCCAAGTTCACCGTCAAGTGGTACGCAAACGCGCCGAAGCCCGCGACATCACAATGAACCCGTCGACACGCCTCTATTATGTCGAGGTCGAAGAACCGGACATGCACGATCCCTCTGGTGATCTGGAACGTCTGGTCAAGGCCTTGCGTGCCGAATGGGACTTGCCCGAACTCGAGGCAGACCTAGGGGTTCTGACATCCCTGCAACCCGCCCTGCGCAAAGGCGAATGGAAAGTCACCTGTGCCGTGCACCTTGGCGACGACATGTTCAGCCCGCGTATCATGCAGGTCTGGCCGGGATATTACGAAGGATCCATCTACGGCCTCGCGATCGACCTTGGTTCGACCACAATCGCCGCGCATTTGTGCGACCTTCAATCAGGCGAGGTTGTAGCATCCTCTGGGATAATGAACCCGCAAATCCGCTTTGGCGAAGACCTGATGAGCCGCGTCAGCTATGGTATGATGAACGCATCCGGCGCCGAAGAGATGACCAAGGCCGTGCGCGAGGGCATGAACGCCTTGTTCGTGCAGATCGCATCCGAGGCTGAAATCGATCGCAACCTGATCGTGGACGCCGTATTCGTCTGCAATCCGGTCATGCACCACCTGTTCTTGGGCATTGATCCGTTCGAGTTGGGTCAAGCCCCCTTTGCGCTGGCCACGTCCCAGTCCCTGTCATTGCGCGCGCTCGAGCTGGACCTGAACCTGCACCCCGCCGCACGCGTCTATATCCTGCCCTGTATTGCGGGGCACGTGGGCGCAGATGCCGCCGCCGTTGCCCTATCGGAGGCTCCCGACAAATCCGAGGATCTGGTTCTGGTTGTCGACGTGGGCACCAACGCCGAAATCCTGCTCGGCAACAAGGACAAGGTGCTTGCCTGTTCGTCCCCCACCGGCCCCGCCTTTGAGGGCGCGCAGATCAGCAGTGGCCAACGTGCCGCCCCCGGTGCAATCGAACGGGTCGAAATTGATCCGGCCACCAAGACCCCCCGGTTCAAGGTCATCGGCTGTGATCTTTGGTCCGACGAAGACGGCTTTGACGCACAAACCGCCCAAACAGGGATCACAGGCATTTGCGGATCCGGCATCATAGAAATGGTCGCCGAAATGCGTATCGCTGGCATCGTCGACGGCCCTGGTCTAATCGGGTCAGCCGATCAAACCGGATCGCCCAACTGTTTCCTAGACGGGCGCACCAATTCCTATCTGGTGCACGACGGGTCAGCGACAGGCGGACCACGGATCACTGTGACCAATCGCGACATCCGCGAAATCCAGATGGCCAAGGCCGCGCTCTATTCCGGCGCGCGCCTGTTGATGGATAAATTCAACGTCGACAGCGTCGACCGCGTGGTGCTGGCAGGCGCGTTTGGCGCACACATCAGCCCGAAACACGCGATGGTATTGGGCATGATCCCCGACGCCCCACTGGATAAGGTCACATCCGCAGGCAACGCCGCAGGAACCGGTGCGCGCATCGCCCTGCTAAACCGTGACGCCCGCACCGAAATCGAACAAACTGTTCAGGACATCCACAAGATTGAGACTGCGATTGAACCACGGTTCCAAGAGCATTTTGTGAATGCTTCTGCGATCCCCAACTCGGTCGAGCCGTTTCCGATCCTCAGCTCGATCGTTACCCTGCCCGACGTGAACCACAACACTGGCGGCGGCGGCGAAGGCGGAGGCCGGCGGCGCAAACGGCGGGGCTAGCTAGCCCTCGCGACATCCATCGAAGACCCATATAGGACTGCACTGCGCAACGAACGGCACGCTCCCGCCTTTTCCCAGTTCCGAAAACCGTCATACGCCCCGTGCATCCAAAATTTGCGAGGCGATTGACACTCCTTCGACACGGTATTATCCACCGCATCAGCGACGCGGGTATGGTGAAAAGGTATCACGGCAGCTTCCCAAGCTTTAGTTACGAGTTCGATTCTCGTTACCCGCTCCAAATTCCTTTTTGACAATATGAGGGACCTGATGTTTCCGTATTTGACCCCTCTTTCAACCGGTCAACTCCGCGGTTCTGGTGTTCCAGAGCCTTGGTCATATGGCTTTGCGGATCGTGTCAGGTTCGGGGAACTGGATGTGTTGGGCCATGTAAATAACGCGGCCTATCTGCGGTGGTTTGAAAACCTACGGGTTCACTATTTTCAGGAATACGGTGTCAGTGACTACCTCGGCACTCCACCAAAAATAGTGCTTAGGAACATTGGTTTGGACTTCAAAGCGGAAGTGAAATTAAACCAAGCCTACATTGTCACCGGACGCACAGTTGAAATGCGGTCCAACAGTTTCACGATGCATTACGGCGTCTGGGTGGCGGGACAGCTGACCACGACAGGCCACGCGGTAATCGTCAACCTGAACGATGACAATTCAAAACGCCCCCTGACAACCAGCCTAAAGCAGACGTTTGCAACCCGCGACGGTGCCGTCCAGGCCTAGACGCCGTGCATCTGCAAAAAATCGACCAACGCCGCCGTTGATCCATCCTTGTCCTTCGTGTCCACCTCGCCTGTCACCACAGGCTGCAATGCGGTGGCAAGCTCTTTGCCCAATTCGACGCCCCACTGATCATAAGAATTAATCCCGAGGATCACGCCTTCGACGAAAACACGGTGTTCATACAGCGCGATAATCTGCCCAAGAACATAGGGCGTCAGCTGCGGATAGACCAAGGTTGTCGACGGACGGTTTCCGGGGAAAACGCGGTGTAGGGCCTGACGTTCAAGTTCTGTTCCGGTGAATTTTTCAGAGACTTTTGTGCGAGCCTCGTCCAGATTGCGACCGCGCATCAACGCTTCGGACTGAGCCAGACAATTGGCGACAAGCAACTGATGTTGATGGTGCAGCGTATCGTCGTGCCCGCGGGCCGCAACTAGGAATTCACACGGCACCACACGCGTGCCTTGGTGGATCAGTTGATAAAATGCGTGCTGCCCATTTGTGCCTGGCTCACCCCAAACAACAGGGCCGGAATTCACAGGCAGATCAGCCCCGTCCATGCTGACACCTTTGCCGTTGCTTTCCATTTCAAGCTGTTGAAGATAGGCAGGTAACCGGCTGAGATTATTGTCATAAGGCAGAACCGCGCGGGTCGCGTGCCCGCAAATCTGGTTGTGCCATATGCCAACCAATGCCAGCAACGCAGGTATATTTTCGGACCATTCCGCGGCGACGAAATGTCGGTCCATGTCCTGACCACCGCGTAGAAACGCACGAAACGCATCTGGTCCAATTGCGATCATCAACGACAGGCCAATCGGTCCCCATATCGAATACCGCCCGCCGACCCAGTCCTCGAACCCGAAAACGTGGTCCGGCCTGATGCCAAAATCGGCGGTCTTATCCTCGGCCGTTGACAGAGCCGCGAATTGCGCGCCAGTGTCGTCGACCACCTCGCCCATCCAAGCCCGCGCCGTGCGCGCATTTGTCATGGTTTCTATGGTGGTAAAGGTCTTGGACGCCACGATCACCAGCGTTGTTGCCGGATCACACGCAGCGAGGGTCTGGGCAATATCAGCGGGATCGACGTTGCTGACAAAATGGCATCGAGGGCCGTCATGATAGGGTGCCAACGCCTTGACAGCCATCGCAGGGCCCAAGTCGGACCCACCGATGCCGATATTGACAACATCCGTGATTGCGCCGCTCTGACCGCATATTGTTCCGTCCCGAACCGCAGACGCAAAACCCGACATCCGGTCGAGCGTCGCCAGAACGTCCGGCATGACGTCGCGGCCATCAACATTGACCGGATCACCATCCAGATTGCGTAATGCGGTGTGCAAAACCCCGCGCCCCTCGGTCTCATTTATTGTCTTGCCCTCGAACATCGCGGCGCGTTTTGTTGCGACACCAGCGGTTTCAAGCAATTCAATTAGCAACCTGCGGCCTTGGGCATCAATATTCGTTTTCGAATAGTCGAGCCGCATATCGCCTGCCTGCGCACAAAAATCAGTGGCCCGCGTGGCATCCATTAAGTCCAGAATACGGCGGTCTTTGACTGCGTCGTGATGCTGTTGCACTGTGTCCCACATCTGGCCTAGCTCCTTGCCCAGTGAACGGTGGCGCCGCGCAATACAGCCGCGATTGGGGCCTCATCGGGGTCCAGATGCACGGCCTGTTCCAAGGCGGCACGCTTCTCGTCACCGATAATAACCACATGTTTGTTGTTTGCCCCGTTCAGGACTTTGGCCGACAGCGTGACGCGCGGCTCGGGCGCGCCGGGCGCGCGCATGGCAACCAAAGGGGCGTCACCATGCAAAGCTTGATGCAGCTGGTCCGCCTGCGGAAAAATGGACGCCGTGTGCATATCCGTCCCCATCCCTAGCAAACAAACCGATAGCGGCAACCGCGCCGTCAGCGCCTCGGATAACTCTGCCAATTTGTCCTCGGGCACCGGCGCGTCGGCAAATAGTGGTATCAGTTGCGCCGCGGCCGCGCGATCGGTCAACAGCCGGTCACGCAACAGGCGTGTGTTCGAGCGATCCGATGTCTCGGGCACCCAGCGTTCGTCGGTCAACATCACAGACACGCGGTCCCATGCCAGATCAGCAGCACATAGCGCATCAAAGATTGGCCCAGGCGTGGTGCCGCCGGGCACTGCAATGCTGGCCCGATCATGGGTCAAAAGGGCATTTTCAATTTCACCGGCCAAAACATTGGCCAGATCAATCATCATCATTTCACTGTCGGGATAGTCCTTGAAGTCCATCGTAACTCTCCTATTCGACCTTTAGCTCGCGCCATTTGCGGCCATCACGGTGCAATAGCATCAGGGAATCCTCGGGGCCTGTTGATCCTGAATCGTAGGTTTTCGGCACATCATTGCGCGCCTGCCAACTGTTGATAATCGGATCGGTCCACGCCCATGCAGCTTCGACCTCATCCCCACGCATAAACAGGGTTTGGTTGCCTCGGATAACATCCATAATCAGGCGCTCGTAGGCGTCGGGAATATCGTCCGCCTCTTCGCCCAAGGCTTCGGCAAAGGTCATGTCCAGTGGAACGTCGATCAAACGCATACCGCCCGGTCCGGGTTCCTTGATTGTCACCTGAAGATCGATACCCTCATTCGGTTGCAGACGGATGGCCAGAATATTGCGGTGCCGTTTCTCGTCGCCGTCAAAAATCGAATGCCCCAGATCCTTGAAAACAACCGCGATTTCGGACACGCGGTTTTTCATCCGTTTGCCTGTGCGCATATAGAACGGCACCCCTGCCCACCGCCAGTTGTTGATATGGCACTTCATCGCGATAAAGCTTTCGGTAAAGCTGCGGGGATCGCCCGCCTCTTCGCGGTACGCCGGTCCGTCCGGACCAGCCTGATACTGACCGCGCACAATGTGGTGGTGATCGACATCCTGCAGCGCGCGTATGACTTTTAGTTTCTCGTCGCGCACCTCATCAGGGCCAAAGTGGCTGGGCGGCTCCATCGCGATCAGGCACAGCAATTGCATCAAATGGTTTTGCACCATATCGCGCATCGCACCGGATTTATCATAATAGGCACCGCGCCCGCCAACACCGACAGTTTCGGCGACTGTGATCTGGATATGGTCGATGTAGTGATTGTTCCATAGCGGCTCGAACAGGACATTGCCAAAGCGCACGGCCATTAGGTTTTGAACGGTTTCTTTGCCCAAATAGTGGTCGATGCGGTAAATCTGGCTTTCGTCAAAGTGGTCTGCAAGCGACGCATTCAGCGCCTTAGCGGTTTCCAGATCGCGACCAAATGGTTTCTCGACCACAATCCGGCTATCGGATCGGGCAATGTCATATTTGTGCAAACGTTCGGCCAAATCGCCGAACAGGCCCGGCCCAACCGAGAAATAGAATGCCTGCGTCACGCCTGCATCATTTCGCACCATGGATTTCAGCGCTTCCCACCCCTGATCGCCCCTTGCATCGATCGGCGTGTAATCCAATTGATCAAGAAAGTCGTTCAAGCATTTGGTATTACTAGATTCTTTCCCTCCGAACTCGAGAATGGCGTCGTTGACCATCTGCCTGTAACCGGCCCGGTCCAAGTCCGAACGTGCCGCGCCCAATATGCGGGCATCTGACGGCATTTGACCGGCGAGGAACCGTCGAAACAGTCCGGGCAAGATCTTGCGTCTGGCCAGATCGCCAGTGCCGCCAAAAATCACCAAATCAAAAGGTTCCACCGGAATAACGCGTGATACCATAGCTGGGCTCCGAATTGCTGTTAGCGCTAACGTCGCTTTCCTAAGCGTCGATTTACCCCAAGTCTAGCCCACCCGTCATTATTTCCCAGTGAAATCGGTCCGCCGGTCATATGGCTTGTGTGTTTTTGCAAATCCACGCCGGTTTGCGTCAAAATTCCCTACCACAACTAGCATATTGAACACATGTGGCACCTGCGGCGCATTGCGCGCTCTACGCGTCCAGCTCTGCATCCCAATATAGAAAATCCAACCAGCTTTGATGAAGGTGGTTGGGCGGAAATTTACGCCCGATATTATGAAGTGCCGACGGCTCAGGTTGCCGCGGCGGTTTGGCCAATCGCAGCCCCGACGTGCGCAGCGATTGGGACCCTTTGCGCAAATTGCATGGGCTGCATGCTGCAACCACATTTTCCCAACTTGTCACCCCCCCAGAGGCGCGCGGTATCACATGATCAAACGTCAGATCCCCTCGAGCGCCGCAATACTGGCAAGAAAATTCATCCCTTAGAAATAAATTAAAGCGCGTGAAGGCCACGCGCTTTTGAGGTTTCACATAGTCTTTTAGGACGACGACACTGGGTATCTTGATCACCGTGGACGGGCTGCGGGCCACGTCATCGTATTCGGCGACGATATCAACCCTGTCCAGCCATGCCGCCTTGACCGCCTCTTGCCAAGGCCACAGCGACAACGGGTAATAGCTGAGCGGTCTGTAATCCGCGTTCAACACCAAGGCCGGTTTGTGCCGCAGCGCCCCCGGCTCGCGCGTAAATTCTGTTCGAAAGTCACCATCCATACCAGCAAAACCATCCCTGCTCTGTCACCCAATGGCCCAGAGCGGGAGCCCCGCTCCGGCCGCTTAGATTTGACTATATCTTGTGATTTTGGCAGGGCAATTGTTATTTTCACCACCACATTTTGATGTGTAATACCTTAGGCTTAGGGCGACTTGGACAATTGCGCGACACTTGCGCGATCAGGGAAACATGTGGCGGCGCGATTTGTGACCTCTTGCCAGCGCCCGATGGATCGACGGGTCTTATACCCCGCAAGGCCATCTGCGCCGCCAACATCGTGGCCCATTTCCACTAACGCCCGTTGCATCGCAGCCACGTCGGACCGCAGCAGGTCATCAACGGCGCCCCAAGCCCCGCGAAAACCACCACTGTCGTTGGCGATCCTGTCCCCGACATGCCCGACAAACAGGGCGTAGACGTCGCTCGGGTTGTAGCGTTTGATCACATAGAAATTCGGCGTCACAAGAAACGCAGGGCCATTGCGCCCCGCGGGTAACATCAATGAGGCCTGTTCGTTCCAATCGGAACGAGGAAAGTCACGGCCATTTGCTCGGCGTAGCCCTGCTGCGACCCATTGCGAAATCCGGCGGC
>CAXIAS010000020.1:0-31567 GCA_964022195.1 uncultured Roseobacteraceae bacterium | reverse complement strand
CCAAACAACGTGTCGTCACCTTCGTTCCCGTTGATCACATCATCATCTTTGCCGCCGTAGACCTCGTCGTTGCCGTCGCCAGCGTCGATTTGGTCATTGCCGTCAAAGCCATAGATCAGGTCATCGTTTGCCGTGTCACCGGGCAGGATCGCGTCGTTGGCGTCCACGATATCGCCATCCGCATCCACATAAGGGATGTCAGGATTGATAATGTCGTCGCCCGCGGTGCCTTGGACCGTGCCGTCGTTGATGCCCGTAACCACGAAGGTGGCTGTGGCTGTGTCTTGGTTTCCAGCCTCATCCACGATTGTGTATGTGACAGATGTCTCGCCGGTTTGACCCAGACCCAGATTGTCAAAATCGCCATTGGCGTCGAAATCCACAGTCCCGTCAGGGTTGATCGTGAACAGACCCCCGTTGTCGCCCGCAACCGCAGTGCCAACATTGGCCGCAACACCCGCAACTGCAACCACTGTCAGGTTGTCGTTCTCGGGATCGCTGTCAACGCCGTCGCCAGTGTTGTCGGTGACGACATTGCCGTCCTGATCCCCAGCGGCTTCGTTGTAATTAACCACCCAAGTGTTATCGACCGCGTCAGGCCCGTCGTTCACACCGTCCACGGTGATCGTGACCGTGGCCGTATCTGTGCCGCCGTTGCCATCATCGATGGTGTAGGTAACGGTCGTGTCCGCAGTCTCACCTGCATCCAGCGCGTCAAACTCACCATTGGGATCAAAGTCGATGGTCCCGTCAGCATTGACAGTCACCAAGCCGCCATTGTCACCCGCAACAGGGGCGCCAACATTGGCTGCATCACCGTTGACCTCGGTCACAGTCAGCGGATCGTTCTCGGGATCGCTGTCCGCACCGTTGCCAGTGTCCTCGGTGACCGCATTGCCCAAATCATCCGTCGGGGCATCGGCATCAGCGTTATAGCTGTTGTCGGTGGCCACCGGTCCGTCGTTTGTGCCGTTTACGGTCACGGTGACGGTTGTGGTGGATGTTTCGCCGTCGGGGTCGGTGATGGTGTAAGTGACCTGCGTGGTGGCGGTTTCGCCGTCAGCCAGATCGTCAAAGTCGCCATCAGGATCAAACGACGCTGTGCCGTCGGGGTTGATGGTGAATGTGCCACCATTGTCGCCGTCGACAGGCTGGCCGACATTGGCCGGATCGCCGTCCACTTCGGCCACAGTCAGGGCATCGCCTTCGGGATCGGTGTCATTGGCGTCAACAATGTTGCCCAGATCCAGAACGCTGTCCTGATCCGTCTCACCTGTATCTGCAACCGCCACAGGCGCATCATTGGTGCCCGTCACAGTGATCGTCACAGTGGCTGTGTCGGTGCCGCCATTGCCATCATCAACAGTGTAAGTCACTGTTGTCGTTGCGGTTTCTCCCTCGCCCAAGGCTTCGAAATCGCCATCTGGGTCAAAGGAAATCGTGCCATCAGGGTTGATCGTGACCAGACCGCCATTGTCGCCCGCAACAGGCTGGCCGACGTCCGCAGGATCGCCGTTCACTTCGGACACTGTCAGCGGATCATTGTCGGGATCGGTGTCGTTGCCCAGAACGTTGCCGATAACCGTTGTCGGATCGTTGTCCTCGGTTACGGTGACGCCATCGTCGACTGCAACAGGGCCATCGTTGGACCCGTTGATGGTAAAGGTGACGTTGGCTGTGGATGTCAGACCGTCAGGGTCGGCAATTGTGTAGCTGACAGTGGTCGTGGCGGTTTCGCCATCGCCCAGACCGTCAAATTCACCATTGGCGTCAAAGTCGACGCTGCCGTCGGCGTTGATTGTAAACAGACCGCCATTGTCGCCGGCGACTGTGCCGCCCACGTTGGCTGCATCGCCGTCAACGGCCACAACTGTCAGCGGATCGTCTTCGGGATCGCTGTCAACGCCCGCGCCAGTGTCGTCGGTGACCGCATTGGCATCGACGTCGCCTGCGGCCTCGTCCTGGTCAACAACATAGGCGCTGTCGACGGCCACTGGGCCATCATTGACGCCTGTCACTGTGACAGTAACGGTTGTTGTGGATGTGGAACCGTCAGGGTCGGTGACTGTATAAGTCACTGTTGTCGTTGCGGTTTCCCCCTCGCCCAAAGCTTCAAAGTCGCCATCGGGATCAAAGGTCGCGCTGCCATCAGGGTTGATCGTGAACGCGCCGCCATTGTCGCCATCCGTAGGCTGGCCGACATTTGCCGGATCGCCGTTCACTTCGGACACGGTCAACGGGTCGCCATCGGGATCGGTGTCGTTGGTCAGGACATTGTCCAGAGTGACCGGCGCATCTTCGCCTGCCTCGCCAGTGTCCGCCACGGCCACCGGCCCGTCGTTTGTGCCGTTTACGGTCACGGTGACGGTTGTGGTGGATGTTTCGCCGTCGGGGTCGGTGATGGTGTAAGTGACCTGCGTGGTGGCGGTTTCGCCGTCAGCCAGATCGTCAAAGTCGCCATCAGGATCAAACGACGCTGTGCCGTCGGGGTTGATGGTGAATGTGCCACCATTGTCGCCGTCGACAGGCTGGCCGACATTGGCCGGATCGCCGTCCACTTCGGCCACAGTCAGGGCATCGCCTTCGGGATCGGTGTCATTGGCGTCAACAATGTTGCCCAGATCCAGAACGCTGTCCTGATCCGTCTCACCTGTATCTGCAACCGCCACAGGCGCATCATTGGTGCCCGTCACAGTGATCGTCACAGTGGCTGTGTCGGTGCCGCCATTGCCATCATCAACAGTGTAAGTCACTGTTGTCGTTGCGGTTTCTCCCTCGCCCAAGGCTTCGAAATCGCCATCTGGGTCAAAGGAAATCGTGCCATCAGGGTTGATCGTGACCAGACCGCCATTGTCGCCCGCAACAGGCTGGCCGACGTCCGCAGGATCGCCGTTCACTTCGGACACTGTCAGAACGTCGCCGTTCGGATCGCTATCCGTACCAAAGCCGGTGTCGCCTGTGATGACATTGCCGATTGGCGCTGTCGCTGTGTCTTCATCGCCGGTAAAGGCATCATCCGTCGCATCGGGGCCCATGTTGGCCTCATCGCCGATGATTTCCTCGATCTCGACAAAGTCGAGTGTCTCGCCAGTCGGGTCGCCATTTTCGTCCACAAACACAACGCGACCGTCCAGCCCGTTGCCGTTGCTGTCAGGGATCGGATCGCCTGTGCCATCTGGACCGGTCAGGATGTATGTGCCCTGCCCCGTCAGATCCAGAATGTCGTAGTCGTCACCAGCAGAACCACCGTCGACAGTGTCGCCCGCGCCGCCAAAGATCACATCGCGATCCGCGCCGCCATAGATGTCATCAGCGCCTTCGCCGCCTGCGATAACATCGTCACCGGCCTTGCCGTGGATTTCATCGTCACCGGCGCCGCCGTCCAGCACATCGTTGCCAGCCTCGCCCGGGACCGGGTCAGATGGCGTGGTAAAGAAGTTGATGTCGGACACGTCAACGATCTGATCGGTGGTGTCCCCGTTGTCATAGTCGATCTCGATACGGGTCACCGGACCTTCGATTTCGAACAGAACCGAGCCCAGCTGGCTGTCAGACCGCACACCATCGGCAGAGTGGCCGACGCCTGCCGAGACAGAGTTGCCATCGACGACTTGCATGTTTGATTCAGGGGTAATGACCACGGCGACTTCGTTGCCGTCCGCGTCATAGGCGCGGATTGTGATGATATCGTGGTGCGGGTCCGAGTAGGAGCCAAAATCGATGTCATTGATACGGAACGAAACGTCCTGGACTTCGTCGCCATAGGCCGCATCGTTGGAAGAAAAGTCCAAAGTCGTCGTCGATGTGTTGTCGATGCCGCCTTCGCCACCTTCACCCGAGAGGTGCAGGCTGGAGTTGGGGTCAAAATCCTCGCCGGATTCGACATACATATCCGTGTTCTGGATCTCGCCGGTTGCACCCTCATCCTGAGAGGTGAACCCGACGACCACGTCCATGCCGCCAACCGCATAGGTCTGGGACGCACCCAAGGCCGTGCCTGTTGCCGCGACATCTGTCCACTGCAAGGTCAGCTCGTCGACGCGGCCGTTGGTGACGGTTTCATCGTCGCCGCAGATCAGGTCATTGCCGTCACCGCCGCTGATGCTGTCGTCACCCGCGTTGCCGTTCAGGACGTCGTCGCCGGCGCCGCCGTCGATCAGGTCGTCGCCTGTGCCGCCCGAAATATCGTCGTGGCCTTCACCGCCGAAGATCGTATCCGCATCGGCGCCGCCAGCGATGGTGTCGTCACCGCCGTTACCATAAATCAGGTCTGCGCCCGCGCCACCATCAATCACGTCATCGCCGTCGACACCTGCATCGGTGGCGTCGGATTCGACAGTGGTAAAGTTGATGTCGGAAACCCAGATATACTGGTCTGTGTCCGCGCCATTGTCATAGTCGATCTGAATGCTGGCGACAGGGCCTGCAATCGAATACAGAACCGAACCGGCCTGCGAACTCGCAGAAATACCGTTCCCGTCGTTCACACCCGCAGTTACGGTGTTGCCAGACACGTCTTGGTTGCCGGATTCTGCAGTAATTGTCACAGGAATTTCGTTACCATCAGCGTCAAAAGCACGAACCGTAACGATGTCGACGTGGTTGTCACCATTCCAGCTAAAGTCGATGTCATTGATCCGGAACGACACGTCTTGGACTTCGTTGGCATAAGCCACGTCATCGGATGAGAATGTCAGCGTTGTGGTCGATGTGTTGTCAACACCGCCCTCGCCGCCCTGACCGATCAACATCAAGCTGGAATTGGGATCAAACGGCTCACCGGTTTCGGTATACATGTTTGAGGCGTCAATACAGGCAAGCGCGCCGTAGTCTTGGACGTTGAAATCAACGCCAACAGTCATGCCGCCCACGGAATAGGACTGGTTTGCGCCCAATTCTGTGCCGTTTGGCGCCGCGTCGGTCCACTGCAGGGTCAGCTCGTCTGCGCGCCCGATTGGGTCGCCAGTGCCGTTGCTGTCGCCATACAAGACATCGTCGCCTGTGCCGCCATCAATGGCATCATCACCAGAGCCGCCGTAAACTTCGTCGTCACCGTCGCCCGAAAGCACGATATCGTTGCCAGCACCGGCATAGACCAGGTCGTCGTTGACGCCTTCGCCTGGCAGGATCTGGTCGTTTGCATCAATGCAGTCGCCTTCTGGGTCACCGGCATATGCCGCGTCGATGACATCGTCGCCCGCTGTGCCCTCGACTGTACCGTCCAAGGACGCCTGAACAGGGGCCAATGTGCTGTTGTCGACCGACTGGTGTGAATACCAGCCGCTAAAATTGTCTTGGGTAATCTCGGTGATTTCGACATTTGCGATGGACAGGTTGTCCAACGTGCCACCGTTCGAGAGATCCGAGATGAACAAGTCGCCATTGTCTTGCTGCATCATAATGACTTCGACAACACGGGTCGAACCATCGGACAGGGTCAATGTCACGTTGGCCTTCATCGTGGCGTCGGTTGCGTTGCAGAAATGCTGACCGCCTATGTAATACTCAACATAGTCCTGCGACCCGTAATCATCATCGTCGTCAGAGCCTGAATAATCGTCATCATGCACAATACCATCGCCGCCGTCAGCGACCCAGCTGTTGATGATCTGCATCTGCGAATAGTCGCGTGATATCCCAACCAGCGACTGCTCGTATTCAGCTGCGTAGTTACCTTCGTACGTATCGACTGAGGCAAAGTTGCCCAGGTAAATTAGATTTGGCATTCGTTCACTCCGTTGACCCTTCTACAGGTTCGCACCCGCAGAAACATTGCTCACGCTATGCCGGAAATTAGGGCAAGCGTTCACACGGCAACCAAATTGGTCACCATTAAAACAAATCCACAGCAATGGGAGGTTCCCAAAACGCAGACATCACTCAATTCGCCTGAATCGGCAGATTCAAACCCGGTCGCCCCAATCGACCGAAGTGCCCCCCAGTTGGGCCTGATCTGAATACAGAAGTATCTAGAGCGGCAAAAGGGGGAAAAAGTCCAATTTCGGCCTACTTTTGACCACAAGTCGCTATTGGTGCCGATTCTTGGGTCATGAGTTTGATGAAAATCTGGCAGATTGTTTCGCCTACGACGACATTAAAGGCCGACAACGGCTCAATCGAACGTGATATCGCTCGAATTTGCGCAAAACTGCCTAAAAATGGAAACAATTCCTTAACACCGCTGCAAAGACCAAAAAAACATGACCTAAGGTTAACTGTTATGAAATTGGAGGGAGTATTGGTTCGAAAATTGGCTCAATCGCTTCTGGCTGTGCGAACTGGTGCGCAAACGGAAACCCGATGGCCACAATTGTGGCAATGCCAGAAACTGATTCACACTTCGGATTGGGTGGTGCCGATGGAGAGACTCGAACTCTCACGATATTACTATCGGGGGATTTTGAATCCCCTGCGTCTACCATTCCGCCACATCGGCCACGGGGGTGACCTACAATCACTCGGCGGGGACGTCAATCACATCTGACTGAAAATTCGACCTAAAGTTGGGACGCCGAAAAAGTATCGCAATCGGACATATCCCCGCTCTGCAATCCACGGATAAACCAGCGTTGGCGCTGCTCGCTTGTGCCATGGGTAAATGTGTGCGGGTTGACGCGGCGCCCTGCATTGCGCTGCAACGTGTCGTCGCCGATTTGTTTGGCCGCGTTCACCGCTTCTTCGATGTCGCCGCGATCAAGCGAGCCGAATTTCTCTTGCACGGTCCGTGCCCAGATGCCTGAAAAACAATCCGCCTGTAATTCGATACGGACCGAAATCGCATTCGATTCGGCTTGGCTGACCTGGCTCCGGATCCGGTTCGCCTGCGCCAAGATACCCAATTCGTTTTGCACATGATGCGCGATCTCGTGGGCGACCACGTAGGCTGCGGCGAAATCGCCCCCCGCCCCCAGTTGTTGGTCCATGGTGACGAAAAATTCGGTGTCCAGAAATGCCTTGCGTTCGGGCGGGCAATAGAACGGACCGGTCGCCGCTGACGCACCGCCACATGCGGATTGGGTTTGGCCTTTGAACAACACCAGCTTTGGCGGCTGGTATTGCGTGCCCACTTGACGGGCGAAAACCTCGGCCCAGACCTCTTCTGTGTCGGCAAGGGTCACTGATACGAATTCAGCCGCCTGTTGATCGGCCTCGGTGATCTCGGCGCCCGCGCCGTCCGTCACATGCCCGTCCGCGCCATTCAATAAGGGCGTGACATCAACACCCAGAAAATACCCGACTACAACAATGGCCAGCAATCCCAGCCCGCCTGCACCGCCTGCGCGGCCCGCACTGGTCCTGCGTCGGTCTTCGATGTTGCGGCTTTTGCGCCGACCTTGCCATTTCATTGCAATCCCCCCGGATCAGATTTCTGTTCATCCTATGCGAAAACTGCACAGCCGCAAGCTTGACGCCGCTGTGCCGCCATGGCCTAAGGATAAAAACCCCAAGAGGCCACGATGCTGCGCAGACTATACAACTGGACCATTTCTCTGGCCGCCTCGCCCTATGCGTTATGGGCCTTGGCGGTTGTGGCCTTTGTGGAATCGTCGTTTTTTCCGATCCCTCCGGATGTTTTGATGATCCCGATGATTATCGCAGCCCCCCGCCGCGCATTCGTGATTGCGGGCGTAGCCACGGTGGCTTCGGTCTTGGGGGCACTTTTGGGCTATTATATCGGTTATGGCCTGTTCGAGACCGTCGGCCGCCCGATCTTTGAATTTTATGGCAAAGACGCAGCAGTCGCCGAGTTCAGCGCCCAGTTCAACGCGCACGGTCCTTTGGTTGTTCTCATCGCAGGGGTCACATTCCTGCCGTTCAAAGTCATCACCATCATGTCGGGCGTCACGGGCATGTCGGTGCCTGTGTTCATCGCCTCGTCTATCGTCGCACGCGCGCTGCGGTTCTTTGTCGTGGCAGGGCTGTTGTGGAAATTCGGCGAACCAATCCGTGATTTCATCGAAAGGCGGCTGGGGCTGATGTTCATTTTGTTTTGCGTCCTCCTTGTTGGGGGCTTTGCCATGATTGGATTGCTATGACCCGCCAGACCCTGACCACTCTTGCCGCGGCGGGATCTTTTGCCCTGCTCGCTGGCGCCTATCTGTTTCAGGCAATGGGCTATCCGCCGTGTCAGATGTGCTATTGGCAACGCTGGCCCCACATGGCCGCAATCGCAATCGGTCTGCTATGTTATATAGTGCCGCACCGCATCCTTGCGCTGCTTGGGGCTGCGGCAGCGGCCACGACCAGTGCCATCGGCGTCTATCACACCGGCGTGGAGAAAAAGCTGTGGGACGGCCCAAGCAGCTGCACGGGTGACGGTCTGGGTGGTTTGTCTGGCGCCGACTTGCTGTCGCTGGACGGCGATAAACTGATCATGTGCGACCAAGTCAGCTGGGAATTCCTGACCCTGTCCATGGCCAGCTGGAACGCGATCTTTGCCGCGATCCTATGCGTGATATGGTTAATGGCGGCTCGTAAGAAGTAGGTTCGTCTCGGACCGGTTGACCCCGTCGAATTTGCGAATCCGGGTCAGAACCTCGTCGAATTCCTCTAACGTCTCGGTGCCGATCTCGGCGATCAAATCCCACGCACCATTGGTGGTATGCACCGCCGATACGGCCCCAATGGCCCGTAGGCTACGAATGATCCGCTCGGCGCCACGCCCTGCGATTTCAAGCATCATCAAACCGCGGACCGGATTGGGGGCCACATCGGCGCGGGTCATCACAGTGAACCCTGCTATCTGGCCCGACTGGACCAAACGATCCATCCGTGCCCGCACCGTTGCACGTGTGACCTTCAGATCGATTGCCAGTTCCGACAACGAGGCGCGCGCATCGCGACGCAAGAGCGCAATCAGCCTATTGTCCGTTTCGTCCATATCAATCATCCATTTCGGCAATTCACGTAACATATTGCACAATTTGACGGGTGAAACCACCGCCATATCGGGCAATAACGGGCTATGACACAGAAAAACATCATCCTTGTTGGGGCCCCTGTTGACTGCGGTAAACGCCGTCAGGGGTGCCTAATGGGGCCGGATGCCTACCGCGTTGCCGGTATCGCAGACGCCATCACCGATCTGGGCCACACGGTTCACGATCTAGGAAACCTCAGCCCTGCGCCTGTTGCGGACATGGATCATGCCAATCCGAACCTGTTCAAACTGGCGGAAAACATCGGCTGGTGCGAAACCCTGCAAAAGGCCGCACTAGACAATGCCCCCAAGGGGATGCCGGTTTTTCTGGGCGGCGATCACGCGCTGGCGATGGGCACTGTGTCGGGCATGGCGGAACATGCGGCGAAACTGGGCAAACCGTTCTTTGTCCTCTGGCTGGACGCGCATACCGACATCCACACGCTTGACAGCACCGACAGTGGCAATATCCACGGCACACCGACCGGATATTACATCGGTCGTGAAGGCTTTGACATGTTCCCCGAGGTAAAGGCCCCCGTGCCCACAGAAAACATCTGCATGATCGGCCTGCGGTCTGTAGATCCTGCCGAACACGCAGCTCTTGCGGACATGAACGTAGACCTTGCCGACATGCGCCGCATCGACGAAGGCGGCATTCGGGCGCCGCTCGCGATCTTCCTTGAAAAGGTCGAGGCCGCAGGCGGTATCTTGCATGTGTCGCTGGACGTCGATTTCCTTGACCCGTCCGTGGCCCCCGCCGTTGGCACCACCGTTCCCGGCGGTGCGACCGACCGCGAAGCGCATTTGGTCATGGAAATGCTGTCCGACAGCGGCGTAGTCGGCTCGCTTGATCTGGTGGAACTGAACCCGTTCCTCGATGACCGCGGCAAAACCGCCAACCTGATGGTTGATCTGGTCGCCTCACTACTTGGCCGTCGTGTGTTCGACCGCCCCACAAGGAGCCACGGATGATCCCCAAAGCCTCGGAACTGGCCATGGTGCCATTCGTCAGCGTCGACAATATGATGAAGTTGGTGCATCATATTGGAATTGAACCATTTTTGCGTGACCTTACAGCCGAAATAGAAGCCGATTTCGCACGCTGGCCACTGTTCGACAAAACGCCGCGCGTGGCATCCCATTCGGATGTGGGTGTGATCGAATTGATGCCCACATCCGACGGCGAGATGTATGGTTTCAAATACGTCAACGGCCACCCCAAAAACACCCGCGAAGGCCTGCAAACCGTCACCGCCTTTGGTCTGCTGGCCGATGTTGACAGTGGCTATCCGGTGCTGTTGTCGGAAATGACGGTGCTAACCGCCCTGCGCACTGCTGCCACCTCTGCTGTGGCAACCAAGGCCTTGGCGCGCAAGGGGGCGGCGACCATGGCGATGATCGGCAATGGCGCGCAGTCCGAATTCCAGTGTCTCGCGATGAAGGCGGTTTGTGGCATCACAAACATCCGTCTGTATGACATCGACGCTACTGCGACGGACCGCTGTGCTGCGAACCTTGCGGGGCTGGGGCTGAACATCACCAAATGCGCCACCCCCGAGGACGCGATCGAGGGCGCGGATGTCATCACAACCGCCACAGCGGACAAGGATATGAACACGATCCTGACCGACAACATGGTCGGCGCAGGTGTGCATATCAACGCCATCGGCGGCGATTGCCCCGGCAAGACGGAATTGCACCGTGATATCGTGTCCCGCTCGACCGTTTTCGTCGAATACCCGCCACAAACGCGGATCGAGGGCGAAATCCAGCAGATGGACCCCGATCACCCTGTGATCGAACTGTGGGAAGTCTTGACCGGATCGGCCAAAGGCCGGTCGTCCGAGGCCGAAGTCACCCTGTTCGACGGCGTCGGTTTCGCGATCGAGGACTTTAGCGCCCTGCGCTACGTGCACAACGCGATCAAGGACACACCGTTCTATCGCGACCTCGACATGATCGCCGACCCCGACGATCCCCGCGATCTGTTCGGGATGCTGCAACGCGCCAAGGGCTAGCTAGGCCGCGCGGTAGCGATGAAACCTGACTGTGTGGGGCGCCAGTGTGCTGATGCCCCACCACATGTCCATAGCATGGTCGAATATCGCCACGCCCGACAGGGCTTGGTTGGGTCCAAACGCATGAAAATCCCGGCTCTCTAGATCAAAGGCTATTTGTTCTCCGCGCCACGGATCGGTGGTCTTATAGGTCCCATTGTGCAGGAAATACCGGCCTGACGTGGTAAATCGCCCCCCGAAACCACGCGGCTTGCCATCGGTTTCTGCCCCGTAGTCGTGCCAGTGTAAACGTTTTGATACCTGTGCATCAGGGGTGATTTCCGCGATCACACCAAATGGAAATCCAGTGCGCGGTCGTGTCTGGCGCCCGCAGGTTTGAATGAACAATCGTCCCCCAGACAGGGCGACGCGATCTACATATGGGGGCGTCTCTGCCCCATTTGGAAAATCCGCCCCGTTCAGGTTGGGTTGGGCTGTGACCATCGCGGTTTTCGCGCTGTCGTTCAATGTGAGTTGGACCAAGGCTGTGCGACCTTGGATCCGGCACGGAACCACCAGCTGCGCGCCGTCTACGGCGAGTTGCGCACCTAAAATCGGCGTCATCTTGTTAACGCCGGACGTGTCCCACAAAACGGGGTCCGACCCCGGGCTTTGCGTCAGAATGTCAAAGGCCTGAGTGACCACAATCACCCCGTTCCGATAGGCGTGTTTGGCGGCGATTTTGTATCCTTGGCAAATGGAAAAGCAAGGCGCGCCCTCACTGCGGAAATCGATGAACACAGGGCCACCGCGCGCGCCCCGCGTTGACCCGATGACGACAGGCGGCACCCCTGTATTGTGCACAACCTGCTGGGCGTAAAAGTCCGATATCGCCTCGGGCGCCACGTCTAGGTCCCACGCCAGCGACCGTAGGTCGACCGTGTCGCTTGATACCTGCTGCAATTTGAATGTCATCGGAACCCTCATTCATGTTGCCGCTACCCTTTGTGTCTGCTAAGTTCGGGGCTACGAAATGTAGGCAATGAACCTAGCAGGGCAGATACGTGAACGATACACCGGAAACACCTGAAAACAATGATGAAATTCCGGCCGTTGGCCCCGTCTACGACGGACCCGAAGTCACGATCGAGCATGAGCTGAAAACCAGCTACCTCGATTATGCCATGTCGGTCATCGTCAGTCGCGCGATTCCCGACCTGCGCGACGGTCTAAAACCGGTCCACCGCCGCATTCTTTATGCGATGCACGAGACCAACAATACGCACGACAAACCTTACCGTAAATCGTCGCGTCCTGTCGCTGAAACCATGGGTAAATACCACCCGCACGGCGATAGCGCGATTTATGATGCGCTGGTGCGTATGGCACAGGATTTTTCCATGTCGCTGGTGTTGTTGGATGGCCAGGGCAACTTTGGTTCGATGGATGGCGACCGCGCGGCGGCTTACCGCTATACCGAAGTGCGGATGCAAAAGGCGGCGATGTCGCTGCTAGAAGACATCGACAAGGACACCGTTGATTTTCAGGACAACTATGATGGCAAGGACCGTGAACCGACGGTTCTGCCTGCGCGCTACCCCAATATGCTTGTCAACGGTGCGGGTGGTATTGCGGTGGGTATGGCCACGAATATCCCGCCCCATAATCTGGGCGAGGTTATTGACGCGACCCTTGCCATCATCGACAGCCCTGATTTGACGTCCGAGGAACTGATCGACTACATCCCTGCCCCCGACTTTCCCACCGGCGGCATCGTTCTGGGCCGGTCCGGCGCGCGCAAGGCCTACCTTGAAGGGCGCGGTTCGGTTGTGGTGCGGGCCAAAACCCGCGTCGAGGAAATCCGCAAGGACCGCTACGCCATCATCATCGACGAGATCCCCTATCAGGTGAACAAATCCTCGATGATTGACAAGATCGCCGAGGCCGCCCGCGACAAAAAGATCGAGGGCATCGCCCACGTCCAAGATGAATCCGACCGCAACGGCGTGCGCGTCGTGGTCGAGTTGAAACGCGACGCCACAGCCGAGGTCGTGCTGAACCAATTGTTCCGCTTCACGCCCATGCAGACCTATTTCGGCTGCAACATGCTGGCCCTGAACGGCGGCAAGCCTGAACAATTGACCTTGCGCGATTTTCTGACCAATTTCGTCGATTTCCGCGAAGATGTCGTCGCCCGCCGCACCGCGTTTGAACTGCGCAAAGCCCGTGAGCGGTCGCATATATTGTGCGGTCTGGCCGTGGCCGTCACCAATATCGACGAAATCGTGGCCGCGATCCGGTCATCGGCTGACGCAAGCGAGGCGCGTCATAAACTGATGACGCGGAAATGGCCGGCGCAGGATATCCTAGAATATATCGCGCTGATCGACGATCCGACCCATACCGCCAACGACGACGGCACCTATAACCTGTCGGAAACCCAAGCCCGTGCGATCCTTGAATTGCGCCTGCAACGCCTGACCCAGATTGGCGTCAAAGAAGTCACAGACGAGTTGCAGGAACTGGCCAAGAAGATCCGCGAATACCTTGAAATCCTCGGATCCCGCGAACGCATCATGCAGATCATTCGCGATGAACTGACGTCAGTGCGCGACCAATTTGCCGTGCCACGCCGCACCGAAATCGTCGATTGGTCCGGCGATATGGACGACGAAGACCTGATCGAAAAAGAGGATATGGTCGTCACCGTCACATCCGGCGGCTATATCAAACGCACAGCACTGGCCGATTTCCGTGCCCAGCGGCGCGGCGGCAAGGGCCTGTCGTCCATGGCCACCAAAGAAGAAGACGTCGTCACCACGCTGTTCGTCGCCAACACGCACACCCAATTGCTGTTCTTTACGACCGACGGCATGGTCTACAAACTGAAAACATGGCGCTTGCCGCTGGGCAGCCGCACGGCCAAGGGCAAGGCGATCGTCAACATCCTGCCGATCCCGACAGGCGTGTCCATCGCCGCCATCATGCCCGTTGACCGCCCCGAAGATGAATGGGACGACCTGCAAGTCGTCTTTGCCACCTCTGCGGGCACCGTGCGCCGGAACAAACTGTCCGATTTCACCAAAGTCATGCGCAATGGCAAGATCGCGATGAAATTCGAAGGCGACACCGCCGATTACACGCTGATCAACGCGCGGATCGCCTCCAACGACGACGATGTGATGCTTGTCACAAACTCGGGACGCGCGATCCGTTTCCCAGCCACTGACGTGCGGGTGTTCAACAGCCGCAATTCGGTCGGTGTGCGCGGGATCAGACTGCAAGGCGACGACAAGGTCGTGTCGATGTCGATCATCCGCCACTTCAAGGCCGAAGCCGATGAACGTGCCGCTTATCTGAAAATGCGCCGCGCGATGGCGGGTCTGACGGATGAGGCCGAGAATGAGGACGACGAGGGCGTCGTCGCAGGCGAGCTGTCACCAGAACGCTATGCGGAAATGTCTGCGGCCGAAAACCTGATCCTGACGATCACCGAACAAGGGTCCGGCAAACTGTCGTCCAGCCATGATTATCCCGTGCGCGGGCGTGGTGGCATGGGCGTGGCAGCGATGGACAAGGCAATGCGCGGTGGCGCCTTGGTCACATCCTTCCCTGTTGAGATGTCCGATCAGATCATGCTGGTCACCTCTACCGGTCAGTCGATCCGCGTGCCAATCGATGGCATCAGCTTCCGCTCGCGCGGTGCTGGCGGGGTCAAAGTGTTTGACACAGCCAAGAAAGAGGTCGTCGTCTCGGTTGCGTGGATCGCGGATCAGGGTGATGACGGCGATACAGATGGCGGCACCGAAGCTGAACCGGAAACCTAGTTTATTAACAATGGGTTAACGGGTTTCGCTGCGAAACCACGACGAAAAACCAATAAGGCGGGGTATTTAGGCCCCGCCTTTTGTCCTATAGGCAGAAACATGACTGAAACTCTTCATATTATCGGCGGCGGCATGGCCGGATCCGAGGCCGCGTGGCAGGCCGCAAATGCAGGCGTACAGGTGGTGATCCACGAAATGCGCCCCAAGGTCGAAACCTTTGCCCACCGCACCGGTCTGCTGGGCGAAATGGTGTGTTCGAATTCGTTCCGGTCGGACGACGATGAACAAAACGCGGTCGGGCTGTTGCATTGGGAAATGCGCGCGGCAAACGGGCTGATCATGCAAACCGCCGCCAAACACCGCCTGCCCGCTGGCGGTGCCTTGGCCGTGGACCGTGACCCTTTTGCGCAATCGGTGACCGACGCAATCATGGCGCACCCGAATATTGATGTGTCCTATGAGGAAATCACACAGCTGCCCCGTGACGGCCACTGGATCATCGCGACCGGTCCGTTGACGTCTGGCGCGCTTGCCGATGCAATCGCAGCCGAAACCGGCGCCGAAGCGCTGGCGTTTTTCGACGCCATCGCCCCCATTGTCTACCACGACAGCATCAATATGGACGTGGCTTGGATGCAGTCTCGGTATGACAAGGGCGACACGATTGAGGAACAGACTGCCTACCTCAATTGCCCGATGACCCGTGACCAATATGAGGCGTTCATCGACGCGCTATTGGCCGCCGACAAGACCGAGTTCAAAGACGGCGAAACCGCGGGCTATTTCGACGGCTGTTTGCCGATCGAGGTGATGGCCGAACGCGGTCGCGAAACCCTGCGTTTTGGTCCCATGAAACCCGTTGGTTTGACCAACGCTCATGATCCCGAAAACAAGGCCTATGCCGTTGTGCAATTGCGCCGCGATAACGCGCTGGGGACGCTGTATAACATCGTCGGTTTCCAGACCAAGATGAAATACGGCGCCCAAAAAGAGGTGTTCAAGACGATCCCCGCGCTTGAGGACGCCGAATTCGCACGGCTCGGCGGGATCCACCGCAACAGCTTTATCAATTCGCCGACGTTGCTGGATGATCAAATGCGCCTCAAATCGCGCCCCAACATCCGGTTTGCGGGCCAGATCACTGGCGTCGAAGGCTATGTAGAAAGCGCTGCAATGGGTTTGCTTGCGGGTCGAATGGCTGTGGCAGAAATGCGTGGGGCCGATCTGGACACCGTGCCAAACACCACCGCCATGGGCGCGCTTGTGACCCATATAACCGGCGGGGCGGACGCCAAAACATTCCAGCCGATGAACGTCAATTTCGGGCTGTTCCCCCCGCTTGACGGGATCAAAGGCGGCCGCAGGAATCGAAAAACCCGTTACAAAGCCTATACTGATCGTGCAAAAATCGACTGGCAGGCGTGGTTGGATCAACTAGACTAGCGCCATGATCACCCGTTTTGCGCCGTCCCCGACAGGCCCTTTGCATCTGGGCCACGCCTATTCCGCCTTGGTGGCCTATGATCTGGCGCAGGCGGAAAACGGGACATTTCTATTGCGGATAGAGGACATCGATCGATCCCGCGCCCGACCCGAATGGGAGGCGCAGATATACGATGATCTAGCGTGGCTCGGGCTTGCGTGGCCGACGCCGGTGCTGCGGCAATCAGATCAGCTACCGGTCTACGCGCGAGTTCTTGAAACCCTGTGGGATCAAAAGCTTATATACCCTTGCTCATGTAACCGGCGCGATATCCAAACCGCCGCCAGCGCCCCGCAAGAAGGCGCCCCACTATTGGGTCCCGATGGGATCATCTATCCTGGAACTTGTCGTGATCTAACCCAGCGGGCGGGCCAGATGCCCACTGGTTCCGCCCTTAGGCTGGATATCAAGAAGGCCGCTCAAATCGCGCAAATGGAGGCCACGGATTTGGCGCAAACCATTGGCGACGTTGTTGTTTCACGCAAAGATATGGGCACGTCCTATCATTTGGCGGTTGTGGTCGATGATGCGGCCCAAGGGATCACTGATGTCGTGCGCGGCGAGGATTTGGCAGCCGCGACCCCGATCCATGTCCTGCTGCAAAACCTGCTAGGCCTGCCCACGCCGCGATATCACCACCACCGTCTAATTCGTGACGAGACTGGCAAAAGACTGGCGAAACGTGACGACGCTCGCGCCCTTTCAAAATATCGTTCCGAGGGGGCAACGCCTAATGATATCAAGCGTTTGGTAGGTCTTGTTGATGTATAACTTCGACCCCGTCATCGACGCTGGTGTAAAAACACGTGCGTTGGCCCGTGTGACAGGCAGCACCGGTTTGATTGACGGATACCAGCAGGCAATCGCGGTCACAATCAAGGCGGAAATCCACCAATTCCTGCGTGTGGCCGCTGGTTAGGCCCTTGACCCAGAATTCCGCCCGCGACCGCGACCAATAGGTGACCCTGCGGGTCGACAGCGTGCGCTGGATGCTTTCTTTGTTCATCCACGCCATCATCAGGACCTCGCCCGAGGTGGCGTCTTGGGCAATTGCGGGGATCAGCCCAGCGTCGTTGTATTTCAAAGTCGAAGGATCGAAGGACATTTTTGGGCCTTTGCAATATCAGGATTGACGCCTATCTAAGCGTTAGGTCAGCGAAGGGCAAATCCCATGTCAGCAGAAACAGATATGATCAAGCTCTACTCGGGGCGGATATTGGCGCTGGCCGCGGATATGCCACGGACCGACAGGCTGGTCAGCCCCAGTGCAACCGCAAAACAGCGCGCGCCATTGTGCGGATCGACTGTGACGGTTGATATTGCGCTGCGTGATGGTGAGATTGTCGATTATGGACAGGACGTTAAGGCCTGCGCGCTAGGTCAGGCTGCGGCTGCTGTGGTTGGGGCTAATGTCGTGGGATTGACCCGCGCCGAGGTCCAAGCAGGCCGTGACGCGCTGGCCACGATGCTAAAGGATGACGGCCCCGTGCCACTTGCCCCGTTCGACGGTTTAGAGGTGTTGCAACCGGCTAAAGACTACAAAAACCGTCACGCGTCGATCTTGCTTGCGTTTGACGCGACACTTGCGGCCATTGATCAGGCATAAAAAAACCGCCGCGCATCCGGGACAGGGATGGCGGCGGCAGAGACTGCGGTTTGCGCGGTCCTGATTTCCATGAGGGGAGAGGCAAAACCCCCGCATCAAGGATCGAGACAGGCAGGTCATTCAATCATTGCAAGGTGGGACAAGGCAATGTGACGGACCGCGCAACGCCGCAAGGCAGGTCAGACCATCCCGGGCAAGGACAGACCAACAAACAGCATCACGATCAACGAGGCAACGCCCAAAGCATCGGCCACAATTGTATCGCTAGAGCGGGCAATTACGGTTTTGATTTCTTTGGCCATCTTGTTCACCTCAATGTTCGTTTTGTTGCCCCTTTGTTCCCATATGGTTAACGCTATGTAAAGAACTAAATGAGAACATTTGTGAACAAAATGGAACACATTCGTTTAACCCACTGATATTAAACGAATAGCTTTGTCTTGTTCCAATAGCCATAAGGCGGACCGGACCGCCATGCCCCTGTCGGATTGCAGGCTCGGGTCGTCATTTAGCAGCTTTCGCGCATCTTTTTGTGCGATTTGCAGCAGGTTGGTTTGGCGTTCCAGATCTGCGATCCGAAACCGCGGAATGCCCGATTGCGCGGTGCCGATCACATCACCCGCCCCCCGCATAGCGAGGTCTTCTTCGGATATTTTAAAACCGTCTTCGGTTTCTCGCAGGATTTCAAGCCGGCGGCGGCCATTCTCGCTTAGGGGTTCTTGGAACAGCAGCAAACAGGTTGAGGCGGCAGAACCACGCCCGACACGTCCGCGCAGCTGGTGCAGTTGCGCCAAACCAAATTTTTCGGCCCGCTCAATCATCATAATTGATGCATTGGGGACATTTACGCCCACTTCGATCACGGTTGTGGCCACGAGGACCGAGGTGTCGCCCGCGACAAAAGCCGCCATGGCCGCGTCTTTTTCGGCCGCTGGCATTTGACCATGCACGAGACCCACGACCCCCTCGCCCAAGGCGGCGCGCAAGCGTTTGAACCGTTCTTCGGCGGCGGTCATATCGGTCAGCTCGCTTTCTTCGACCAAGGGGCAAACCCAATAGGCCTGCCGCCCCTCGGCCACAGCGCGGCGCAGTTTTTCGACCACCTCATCCAGTCGCGATGTCGACACAAGCGCGGTCTGCACAGGGGTCCGTCCGGGCGGTTTTTCATCCAGAACCGACACGTCCATATCGCCGTATTGCGCAAGTGCCAACGATCTGGGGATCGGTGTTGCGGTCATAACCAGCACGTCGACGGCCTGCCCCTTGGCCCCTAGTTCCATTCGTTGGGCAACCCCGAACCTGTGTTGTTCGTCAATCACAGCGAGCCTAAGGTCATGAAAAACCACGTCCTTTTGGAACACGGCATGAGTGCCGACCAAAATCTGCAAATCCCCCGACGCCAGTGCGGCCAGTTTTGCGGCGCGCTCTGCCCCCTTGTCGCGCCCAGTTAGTATCTCGAGCCGGACGCCCGCCATATCAGCCAGTGGCCGCAGCCCGTCCAAATGCTGGCGTGCCAGAATTTCGGTCGGCGCCATCATAACGCCCTGCCCTCCGGCCTCGACCACAGCCAAAAGCGCCATCAGCGCGACGAGCGTTTTGCCGGACCCCACGTCGCCTTGCAGCAGCCGATTCATCCGCAGATCGGTCGCCAGATCGGCGGTGATTTCGGACACCGCGCGGGTTTGGGCCGCCGTGGGTTTATATGGCAGTGCCGCCAGCACCTGATTTTGCAGCATGTGGGTCGCCACGGACCGACGCCCCTTGGCACGTCGCGTGACCGCCCGCGCCAGTGCGAGCGTGACCTGATGGGCAAACAATTCGTCATAGGCCAGCCGCTCATGGGCGCGCGATTGCGGGCTGGTGTCGTTGATCGATTGCGGGGTGTGCGCCTCGGCCATGGCTTGGCGCCATGTGGGCCAGCGGTGTTCCGCCACAAGGCCAGGGTCGATCCATTCCGCCAGATCGGGGGTCATCGACAGCGCCGATCTGGTCGCCTTCCACATCATTTTCTGGGTGATACCTGCGTGCAAGGGATAGGTTGGCTCGAAGGGGGGGATGTCGGTCGCGTCCTCGGGCCGGACCATATGTTCGGGGTGAACCATCTGGGCCACGGTATCAAAGGCCTCGATCTTGCCCGATACCAACCGTCTTTGCCCCGTCGGCAGCTGTTTTTGCAAGTAGTCGCCGCGCGCGTGAAAAAACACGAGTTGAAAGCTGGTTTCAGCATCAGTCACATGCACACGGTAGGGCCGCCCGCGCTGTTTGGGCGGGTAATGGGCCCCGATTTCGACCTCGACTGTGGCGGTCGCGGGCAACACCAGATCACGGATACTGCGCACCGGTGCGCGGTCGATCCCGCCTGCGGGCAAGGTCATCAGGATGTCACGCGGTTTGGTCACATGCGCGGCCTCGAGGATGGCGGCGGATTTTGGACCTATCCCGTCCAGTTTCGTCAAACCCGCAAAGAGCGGAAACAGGATCTCGGGACGGCCGGTCATAGTCCCTCAATCAAGGCGATCCATGCGTCCTCGTCCATGGTGTCAACGCCCAGATCGGCGGCCTTTTTGGCCTTGGATCCGGCCCCCGGCCCGGCGATCAGCAAATCGGTTTTCGCGCTGACCGACCCTGATACTTTGGCGCCTAGCGCCTCGGCGCGGGCTTTGGCCTCGGCGCGGCTCATTTTTTCCAAGGTGCCGGTGAACACAAGGATCTTGCCGGCTACGGGGCTGTCGCTGGTTTGCAACGCGGCGGCGGCTTGAACGTCCAGCTGGGAAACCAGCGCATCAATCAAGGCCCGTTCGGCGTTGTTTTGAAAGGTCGACACCAGCGAGGTGGCCATCACCTGACCAACCCCGTCAATCCCAAGCAGACCGTCCCACTGATCCCCCTCACCTATGGTGGCATGGGTCATCGCCTGCTCGAGCGCGTCCCATGTCCCGTAGTTTTGCGCCAACAGTTTGGCGTTGGTTTCCCCGATATGGCGGATGCCGAGCCCGAATATCAGCCGGTTGAGGGGAATGGCGCGTTTATCATCGATGGCGTCGAACAGTTTGGCCGCACTTTTGTCGCCCCAACCATCGCGGTTTTTAAGCTGTTGAATGCCGCTGCCATACCGGTCGCGCAGTTGAAAAATGTCGGCGGGTGATTTCACCCATCCATCGACATAGAATTGTTCGACCTGTTTGGCCCCCAACCCATCGATGTCAAAGGCCGCGCGGCCGACAAAATGCTTGAGCCGTTCTACCGCTTGGGCCGGGCAAATCAGACCGCCAGTGCACCGGTGGATCGCGTCACCGGTATCACGGATCGCGGGGCTGCCGCATTCGGGGCAGATGTCGGGGAATCTATAGGGCTGCGCATCGGCGGGGCGTTTGGCCAAATCAACATCGGCGATTTTCGGGATTACATCGCCCGCGCGGTACACTTGAACCCAGTCGCCGACGCGAATGTCGCGCCCGTCGCGGATCGGTGCGCCATTGCCGTCGCGGCCTTCTATATAATCTTGATTATGCAAGGTTGCATTGGACACCACAACGCCGCCAACCGTCACAGGCGCAAGCCGCGCCACCGGCGATAGCGCGCCAGTGCGCCCGACCTGAATTTCAATGTCATCCAGCCGCGTCCACGCCAGTTCGGCGGGGAATTTATGGGCGATGGCCCACCGCGGGGTCGTGCTGCGGAAACCGAGCCGCGCTTGCAGTGCCAAGTCATTGACCTTGTAAACCACGCCATCGATGTCATAGCCCAAGGTGGCGCGCAGCATCTCGATCCGGTGGTAATGGTCGATCATGTCGCGCGGCGTTTGACACAAGCCGGTCAGCGGGTTCGTCTGAAACCCAAATCCGGCCAGCCTGTTGATTGCCCCCATTTGCGTTTCGGCCAAGGGCTCGGAAATAGAGCCCCAAGCATAGGCAAAGAACCGCAAGGGGCGCTGTTTGGTGATGCCCGCATCCAGTTGTCGCAGCGATCCGGCCGCCGCATTGCGGGGATTGGCAAAGGGTTTGTCACCCTTTTGGATCTGGCGCGCGTTCAATGCCTCGAAATCTTCGGAACTCATGTAGACTTCTCCGCGCACCTCTAGGACGTCAGGGGCGGCGTCGATCCGTGTCGGGATATCGTCAATGGTGCGGGCATTTGCGGTCACGTTTTCCCCCACAGCCCCGTCACCACGGGTCGCCGCCTGCACCAGGGTCCCGTTTTCATAGCGCAATGACAGCGACAGCCCGTCGATTTTAGGCTCGGCAGTATAGGCAAGCCCGACGGCCGCATCGAGCGACAAAAAACGCCGGATGCTGTCGTCAAAATCGACAACATCCTGATCGTCGAATGCATTGCCCAGACTTAGCATTGCGACAGCGTGTTCCACCTTGGTGAAACCGGATGCTGCGGGTGCGCCCACCTTGTCGCTGGGGCTATCGTTGCGTTTTGCTGCGGGAAAGCGCGCCTCGACCGATTGGTTCAGTCGTTTAAGCGCGTCATAGGTCGCATCGTCAATCTGGGGGGCATCATCGCGATGATAGGCAATATTCGCGGCATCAAGGTATTTTGCGGCATCGCGCAAAAAATCAGCCGCCCCGTCACGGGTCAGTGTTTCAGGGTCTGTCGCCAGTAGGTGTTCAATCGATTGCGCCACGTGCGGTCCTGCCGTTCCGGTTCAAAAACAAACGCCGCCCGCAAACGGACGGCGCTGTTCAAATTCTAGCGGAAGTGCAGGTCAGGTCCAGAGCGAAACGGGACTGTTCGCTCGCTAGGCGCCGATTGCCATCTTTTCGGCGTCAATTGACGGTTCGGGATCGCGCAGCACATAGCCCCTGCCCCAGACTGTTTCGATATAGTTGTCGCCATCCGTCGCCTCGGCCAGTTTCTTGCGCAGCTTACAGATGAACACATCGATAATCTTGAGTTCAGGTTCGTCCATGCCGCCGTAAAGGTGGTTGAGGAACATTTCCTTGGTCAGCGTTGTGCCCTTGCGCAAGGACAGCAGTTCAAACATCTGGTATTCCTTGCCCGTCAAATGCACGGTGTTTTTGCCGACCTCGACAGTTTTTGCATCCAGATTGACCGAGATTCGACCAGTTTTGATAACGGATTGCGCGTGCCCCTTGGACCTGCGGATGATGGCATGGATCCGCGCGATCAATTCCTCGCGGTGGAACGGCTTGGTCAGATAGTCATCGGCACCGAACCCGAACCCTTTCAGTTTGCTTTCTGTGTCATCGTCGCCGGACAGGATCAGGATCGGAGTATCAATCTTGCTAAGTCGCAGCTGGCGCAGCACCTCGTGACCGTTCATATCGGGCAGATTGATGTCCAGAAGGATCAAGTCATAATCATATAATTTTGCCAGATCGATGCCTTCTTCACCGAGATCGGTGGCATAGACATTTAGATTGGCGTGGGTGAGCATCATTTCGATGCTCTTGGCTGTTGTTGGATCGTCTTCAACCAGAAGAACCCGCATTGACTGTCTCCGCTTTCATAAAATGTGCTTTAAACATGGGATCAAATAGTTAATTGCAGTTTAACGTGGGTAAATTAACTAATCTACCTAGGGTTGTCTATATTGTTGTAGGGCGGTTGCGCGCAATGCTTTTTCACCAAACGCCTTAATTGCAACGGTCCATTCTTCGAATTCCTCTTCTGACAATCCATACATTTCCAGCGCCGTATCGCGCGCCAACAAGCCGGATTGGACCGCCTTGACCACCAGTGCCTTGCGTGATGCGACCCAACGGGTTGTTGTCGGGGCGGGCAAATCGGCGCGGGTCATTACCGTTCCATCGGGCAAGGTTACGGAACGTGGACCATCTATTTTCTTCAAAAACATGTCGCTTCCCTTTGCAGGTGTCCCGATAGGGTTTAAGGGGATCAGCATTAAAGAAGCGTGTAGTCGTGCCCTTGAACTTAGGTCGCATTTTCATAGATTCTGCTAAAGCCACCAAACTGGACGAACAAATGCCACTTGAAACAGCCCTTAATTCACTGGGATTCCCCAAATCCCCCGCCGACACGCGGGTCGTTGTTGCCATGTCCGGCGGCGTCGACAGTTCCGTTGTGGCGGCGATGCTGGCCGAAGAAGGCTATGACGTGGTCGGCGTGACATTGCAGCTGTATGATCACGGTGCGGCACTGGCCAAAAAAGGCGCCTGCTGTGCGGGGCGTGACATTCACGATGCCCGCCGTGTGGCCGAGGATATGGGCTTTCCGCATTACGTGCTGGATTATGAAAACAAATTCCAAGAAGCGGTGATTGACGAATTTGCTGACAGCTATTTGGCGGGTGCCACCCCTGTTCCGTGCATTCGCTGCAATGAGCGGGTGAAATTCCGCGACCTTTTGGAAACCGCGCGTGATCTGGATGCCGATTGCATGGCGACCGGTCACTATATCCAACGGATGATGGGCGACAACGGCGCCGAGCTGCATTCCGCCGCCGACCCGAACAAAGACCAGAGCTATTTCCTGTTCTCGACCACGCAAGAACAGCTCGATTACCTGCGCTTCCCATTGGGCCATCACCCGTCCAAGGAAGAGACCCGCAAGCTGGCCGCGAAATACGGGCTGTCTGTCGCCGACAAACCCGACAGCCAAGACATTTGCTTTGTGCCCAACGGCGATTATGCGTCGGTCATCAAGAAACTGCGCCCGGGCGCCGAAGATCCCGGTGACATTGTGGATGTGGACGGCAAAGTGCTGGGTCACCACAACGGCGTGATCCACTACACCATCGGGCAGCGGCGCGGGCTGGGCATTGGCGGTCTGGCGGACCCATTGTATGTGGTGCGGCTGGACGTGGATGCGAAACAAGTGATCGTGGGGCCAAAAGAGTTGCTAGCCACCCGACGTGTTCCCTTGCGTGAAATCAACTGGATCGGTGGCGATGATTTTCTGACCGGAGGCGAGCGCAAAATCGCTGTGCGCGTCCGGTCCACCCGCCCCCCGACCGACGCCACGCTGCGCCCGATTTCCGACACCGAAGCCGAGGTCGAACTGCTGGTCGCCGAAGAAGGCGTGTCGCCGGGTCAGGCTTGCGTGTTCTACGACCCCGACAGCAGCCGCGTGCTGGGTGGCGGATGGATCTGGCGGGGCTATTGATCTTTGGCTGCTGTAGATTGCAATGAATACGAAACAGCTTATGGTTGTGTTTTTCCAATCAAGGAGTAACACAGATGAGACTTTTGGCCATTATCGCACCACTGGCTGTCCTTGCAAATGTTGCGCAAAGTCAGTCGCCAAACCGGTCTTACGATGCCGACAGCGTGACAGCCGAATGTAACTCAGAGTGGGGTACTGACTTTCAAATGGTAAAATACTGCATCGACCAGCGTGCGGCAGGCCATGTTGAATACGTTGAAATCGTTTCGAGGGTATCTAGCTCTGAAGAATTGACCAAAGCGATGGGCAACTGCGAAAATGAATGGGGCCATCAGTGGGACATGGTTGCATATTGCGGCAATCAACAGTTGCAAGGTTACGCTCAGGTTTCACAACTGATGAACGAATTGCCCGCTGACTTGGCGAATACAATCGTTGGTGGATGCTTAATCGATTGGGGAGTTGATTTTTCAATGGTCTCATATTGCGCCAAAAACCAATACGCTGCATGGCAATCTTTAAATAACTAGACTCTGTCCTTTAGGCCTTCACCATGGGTTTAACCCCGTAGACAACTCCGTTGTCTTACTCCAAATGCGTCAACCAATGAAAACTTGGGGTTCGGCAGTCAAAGACCCTAGCCAATAGAAAACTTCCGCATTACCCATAGCCTCATGATCTACGAAACCGCAACCCAGTGGCGTGACGCGCCAAACAAGAACATTTTGCTGTTTGCGATGTCTGGCCTTGGCAAGACGTATCTGTCGTCGATGCTGCGCGATACGGGGGATTGGTTTCATTACTCGATCGATTACCGCATCGGGACCCGCTACATGTCGCCGCATATCGTGGATATGGCGCTCAAAGAAGCGATGAAAATGCCGGTTCTCAAGGACCTGCTGTTGTCCGATAGCATCTATATCGCGCCCAATGTGCATACGACCGACCTCAAGGCGATCTCGAAATACCTTGGCAAGCCAGGTGATCCTGCCCGTGGCGGTCTTGCGTGGGATGAATACACACGTCGTCAGGACCAGTTCCAAGTGGCTGAAATGTCGGCGCTGCACGACACAGGCCATTTCATGGAACGCTCCGAAGCGATTTATGGCTATCCGCATTTCATCTGCGACACAGGCGGGTCGATCTGCGAATGGGTCGATGCGGATGATCCCAATGATCCGATCCTGACTGATCTGGCGTCAAAAACCCTGATGGTCTGGATCGAAGGGTCGGATGATCACACAGCTGAATTGATCCGCCGTTTCGACAAAGACCCCAAGCCGATGTCCTACGATCCGGCGTTCTTGTTGCGCACATGGACCGCCTATCTGGCGGAACTTGGCGTGACCGAGGATAAGGTGAACCCCGACGATTTCATTCGATGGGCGTTTTCCAAGGCGCTGGACCACCGTCAGCCGCGGTATCGCAAGATCGCCGAAAAATGGGGGATTACCGTCCCGATGGACAAGGTCAAACAGGTCAAAGACGAGGAGGGCTTTGTTGGCATGATCGCTGACGCCCTTGAGATGCGGGGCTAACCGCCCTATTTCATCTCACCTACCAAGGATTGACCGATGCCTATCAAATTACCCTCTGCCCTGCCCGCCTTTGACGTTTTGAACAACGAAGGTGTTATGGTGCTGGACGAAGACACCGCCGCACGCCAAGACATCCGCCCCTTGCGGATTGCGCTGCTGAACCTGATGCCCAAGAAGATCCAGACGGAAAACCAGTTTGCCCGCCTGATCGGGGCCACCCCGTTGCAGATCGAATTGACCCTGATCCGTATGTCGGAACATCAGACCAAAAACACCGCGGCCGAGCATATGGAAGAGTTCTATCAGCCGTTTCAGGCGGTAAAGGACCAGAAATTCGACGGGTTGATCATCACCGGCGCCCCGATCGAGCATCTGCCGTTCAAAGAGGTCAGCTATTGGGACGAGCTGTGCGACGTATTCGAGTGGACCCAAACCAATGTGCATTCCACATTCGGCGTCTGCTGGGGCGGCATGGCGATGATCAACTATTTTCACGATGTGCCCAAACATATGCTGGATCATAAGGCATTTGGCTGTTTTAGGCACCAGAACACGGCCCCTGCCTCGCCCTATTTGCGCGGGTTCTCTGACGATTGCGTGATCCCCGTCAGCCGTTGGACTGAATTGCGCGAGGATGACATTCGCGCCGCCGACGGGCTTGAGATTTTGATCACAAGCGATGACGCGGGCCCTTGTTTGATTGAGGATGCAGCGCATCGCGCGCTATATATCTTTAATCATTTTGAATACGACAACGGCACGCTGAAACAGGAATACGATCGTGATATCGCCGATGGCACCCCGATAAACGTGCCGCAAAACTATTATCCGAACGATGATCCGACACAAACCCCCACCAATCGGTGGAGAAGTCACGCGCACCTTCTATATGGTAACTGGATCAACGAAATCTATCAGACGACAAAGTTTGACCTGAATGATATCGGCACTTAAATTCCTGACCTACTCGGCGCTTGGGATCGGCCTTGGTTCGGCGCTGACGGCTTGCACAAACAGCTATAAGACCCGCCAGATCGAGGCGGCCTATCCGCCTGTCGGACAGTTCACCGAGGTGGATGGCCGCAAGGTTCATTACGTCCGCAAAGGGTCCGGCCCCGAGGTGGTTTTGATCCACGGCGCGGGCGGCAATTTACGCGATTTCACCTTTGATCTGATGGGGCGTTTGACCGACAGATACACTGTGACGGCTTTTGACAGGCCCGGTCACGGGTATACCGATCAGGTGCCCGGCATTGATACAGGCCCGTTTTCGACCCAAGGCGATGGCCCGATGGCCCAAGCCGCTATTTTGCGCGCCGCCGCAGCCCAGTTGGGGATCGGAAACCCGATTGTGGTTGGCCACAGTTTTGGCGGGATTGTATCCTTGGCTTGGGCCAATATCGGGTTGGATGTTGATAGCCCGCAAAACGCAGCAGGCATCGTATCCTTGGCTGGCGTGGCCTTGCCTTGGCCCTATCCGTTGGGCGCGTATTACACAGTGAACGGCAGCGCAATTGGCGGGGCTGTGGTCATTCCGGTGCTGTCTGCCGTTGCTACAGACGGGATCGTCAAGACCGCCGTCGCGGGCACCTTTGCGCCACAGGACCCGCCTGCGGGCTATGCTGCGCACTTGGGTGCCCCATTGATCCTGCGACCCGACAGTTTTCGCGCAAATGTGCGCCAAGTGAACACATTGCGCCCCAAAGTTGTTGAAATGGCCAAGCGATATGGGGAATTATCGATACCGATCGAATTTGTGCATGGCACTGCAGATGCAACCGTCCCTATTCATGTTCACGCGGCAGAAATGATCAAGATCGTCCCGAACGCCGCCTTGACCGCATTGGACGGTGTCGGCCATATGCCCCACCATATCGACCCAGAGGCCACGGTTGCGGCAATTGATCGGATCGCAGCACGGACCGGATTGCGCTAAGCGTTGTGCATCCCCATATTAGGGGGAACAAGACAAGGAACAGGCCCGATGGAATTGCCTTTTGACGGTGGAATTAGCGCCTTTTACAAGACCGGCGCGCCCAAGGATGTCCAAGACGCCATTGCGGGCGCCAAAAAGGGCCGCATCCTGAACGCCGACTACCCCTATCCCAAACGCATGGACCGCGACACATACGAGGCCGAGCTAGAGGCGTTGCAGATCGAATTGGTCAAGATGCAGGCTTGGGCCCGCGAGACAGGTCAACGCATTGTCGTGGTGTTCGAAGGTCGTGATGCGGCTGGCAAGGGCGGCACGATCAAACGGTTTACCGAACATATGAACCCGCGCCATACCCATGTTGTGGCCTTGTCAAAACCCACCGAAGAGGAATCCGGTGAGTGGTATTTCCAGCGATATATCAAACACATGCCGACCAAAGGTGAAGTAGTTCTATTCGACCGCTCATGGTATAACCGTGGCGTTGTGGAGCATGTTTTTGAATTTTGCACCCCCACCCAGCGCGAGGCGTGGTTTGCGCAAGTCAACGACTTTGAACGCATGTTGGCCCAAGACGGAGTCAAGCTGTTCAAGATCTGGCTCAATGTCGGTCAGGCCACGCAACTCAAACGGTTCCTTGACCGCGAGAGCGACCCGCTAAAGCAATGGAAGCTCAGCTGGATTGACGTCGAGGGGTTGAACCGCTGGGATGCGTATAGCGCTGCCATCGGCGAGACCCTGACACGGTCCAACGATATCCCGTGGACGGTTGTGAAATCCGACGACAAACGCCGCGCACGATTGAATGCGATCCGGTCGGTTTTGACGCAGCTTGACTATGCCCGTCGCGATGACGCGGCATTGGGTCAGGTGGATCCATCTGTCGCTGCCGACACGGGCCTGTGGAATGGCTAAACGCGGGTATCATCACGGAAACCTGCGCGAGGCGCTGGTGGCGGGCTGTCTAAAACTGATCGAGCGCAAGGGTCCGACGGGTTTTACCCTGTCTGAGGCCGCGCGCGAGGCGGGCGTCACCCCCGCCGCAGTCTACCGACATTTTGAGGGCCGCGAGGATCTGATCGCCGAGGCCGCGCTTCAGGGATACCGGATATTCGCCGATTTGATGGAATTCGCCTATAAAGAGGGCCAACCGTCCGATTTGGCCGCCTTTGAGGCGACAGGTCGTGCCTATCTGGCCTTTGCAAACAAATACCCCGGCCACTATGTCGCGATGTTCGAAAGCGGGATTTCGATAAACCGCACGCCCGAATTGAACGCCGTGGCCACCCGCGCGATGGGGGTTCTGGAAACCGCCGCCGAGGCCCTAAGCACCCATATCCCCGAAGCCAAACGCCCGCCGCCGCAGATGGTATCGGCCCATATCTGGGCCATGTCCCACGGCGTGGTCGAATTGTTCTCGCGCGGCAGTCCAGGCACAAAATCCCCGTTTCCACCAGAAGACCTGCTCGAGACAGGGATTGGCATTTACCTGCGCGGGCTCGGGCTCGTGGCACCTGACAGTTAGGACTGATACAAATGGATGGAACGCTCGCCGCGATTTTTCTGATCGCAAGCCTTAGCGATATGGCGCTGAATGATTGCCCAAGTGGCTGTCTTGCGTCATCAGACGCCACAGCACGACTGTCCTTTCAGGCGGCAAAAGTGGAATTTGACGGGGTCATCATCGCAGATGAGGCCTATATCGGGTATGATTTTGGCCGCGCCTATGGCCCGTTCCAGCCCACCATCGGTGCGTCCTATTCGGATCAGGGGGATGTTTGGGCAGGTGTCGGGTTCAAATATGCGATCAAAGATATTGGCGGCACAGGGTTGTTTGTTGAATCGTCCCTGATGCCGGGTGTCCATCTGGCCCAAGACGGGCCGGATATAGGCGGAACGTTCCATTTCAGGTCGGCCTTGGGGCTTGGGTATGAATTTGGCAACGGGGCAACTGTATTGGCGGCATATGACCACCGCTCGAATGCGGATACCTTGCCCCTCAACCCTGGCCTTGAGACAATCTCGATCCGGTTCTCGATCCCGCTGAACTGATCCGCAAAGCCGCCGCCATGTTTGAACGCGCAACAGGGTCGCCATGGGCTTAAGCCCATGGTTACTTAGTTACCCAATAAAACAAGCGATCGCGCATCCCAGACAACCGTGGTTTGGGCCCCGACATCCAGCACCGGACGTCCGATCAGGTTTTTCATCGCGATGTTCAATGGGGTCGAAATCCCGTCTATCCGGACATCATAGTAGGTCATGTCACCATAGTAGACGACTTCGTCCACAACCCCCGACACGGTTTCACGGTCTGTGGTTTCCCCATCAAACAAAATTGCAAGGGTCTCGGGCCGGATACCGACTTCAACCGGCCCTAGGTCCGCCCCACGCGGGGCTTGTTCGGCATCAACCGTGCAGTGCCCCAGTCCAGCGACGTCGACAGCTATTGTGGGCCCCGTTTGAGAGACCACACCGCTGACAAAATTCATCTTGCCGATGAAATCCGCCACGCGCCGCGAATTGGGTCTGCGATACAGGGTTTCGGGATCGTCCAATTGCCCGATCTCGCCGTCGAACATCACAGCGATCCGGTCGGACATCACCAGCGCTTCTTCTTGGTCGTGGGTCACCAGAATGAACGTGATCCCGACGTGCCGCTGGAGCTGCATCAGCTCGACTTGCATCTGTTCGCGCATCTTCTTGTCCAGCGCCGAGAGCGGCTCATCCAGCAGCAGCACCTTGGGTTTCAGGATCAAGGCGCGGGCCAGCGCCACCCGTTGCCGTTGCCCCCCCGACAGCGCGTGTGACGCGCGGCTGCCAAACCCGTCCAGCCCGACCATGCGCAGCGCTTCATCTACGGCGGCGGATTTGGTCGATTGGTCCATGTCTTTGCGTTTGCGAAGACCAAAGGCCACGTTTTCAGCCACCGTCAGATGCGGAAAAATCGCATAGGACTGGAACACCATATTCGTCGGGCGTTGGTTAGCCGGCACGTCGGCCATGTCTTGACCGCCAATCATGACCACCCCGCCCGAGACGCCCTCGAACCCTGCGATGGTCCGCAAGAGGGTGGTCTTGCCACACCCCGAGGGGCCAAGCAGTGAAAAGAATTCGCCCTCTTCAATCACAAGGTCGATGTCACGCAGCGCATGGTAATCGCCG
>CAXIAS010000019.1:0-32281 GCA_964022195.1 uncultured Roseobacteraceae bacterium | reverse complement strand
GCGCCAAATCCACCATCAGCCGGTCGCGCCACACTTTGGCCACAATTGAGGCCGCTGCAATCGACAGCGAACGCGCGTCGCCTTTGATCAAAGTCTCGTTTGCGACAGTCAATCCGCGCGGCACCATGTTGCCGTCGATCAGAATATAGTCAGCGGGCGCGGACAAGCCGTTAACGGCCCGCACCATCGCGATATGGGACGCGCGCAGGATATTGTGTTCGTCGATTTCGGCGACTGTCGCTTCGGCGATGCAGACATCTGCGGTGGCCATCAGTTGATCAAACAGTGCATCACGCCGTTTGGCGGTCAGTTTCTTGCTGTCGTTCAAACCGTCGGGGATGTTATGCGCATCCAGAACGACGGCGGCGGCGACAACGGGTCCGGCCAGCGGGCCGCGCCCGACCTCGTCCACGCCAGCGATAGCGGAATGACCGCGCGCGATGGCGGCCTGTTCAAAACTGAAATCGGGTGCAGGTTTTGTCATGCGCCTGAGTGTCCCATTCCGCGCCTCAGGTTCAAGCACAAAAATGGGGGCACCCAGCCATGTCCACGCTCGATGCCCCCAAGTTGGACGCGGGGCCAAAGGGGTTGGCCCGCGCGTCCCCTCCCTTCGGATCAGTTTCTGCGACTGATCCGAATTCCGTGATCCCGCAGGCACAAGGGGTCCCAACCACCGCGGATGCCTGCATTCGTCGGGATCCGGACGCGGCACTGGCCGGGCATTATGTTCAACAGGTTGGTTGTGCGGCGGATGCACCGACGGTCAACAAGGCGCTGATCGCCGTAGCGGGTCGATACCTTTTCAACGCAGCGTCGCGGCACGCGGATTGTTTGACCGTGGCCGTTGGACTGCGGGTTGTTGCCATAGCCGCCATTGCGCGGCCCCGTTGGATGGCGCGGTGTGCGCGGCTTGGGCGCGACATTGCCACCATTGCCCTGCGTGTTTGTGCCCGCGTTGGACTGGCTGTGGTCAATGACAGCAGCAATCCCCGCCACGGCCATCAGGCCCAGAATGAAATTGTTGAAATCCTGTTCCGAAAAACCGTTCGCCTGTGCGGGAACTGCTGTTGTGAACATAAGTGACGCTGCGGTGACGCCGGCTACAAGTGTCTTAAACATGTGATGTCCTTTCAGTGATCAAAGTCGCAGGATCATCAGGCCCGACGCGGCCTTGCCTCTCAATAACAAGGGATGGTTATGTGATGTCGGTCGGGGTAGCATCACCCGATATTGAATAGCACGCGGCCATAGGGGCATGATCACGGCATGAGACACATACTAATTTCATTCCTGACGATGGTTCTGATGGCGAGTGCCGCGAATGCGGCATGTTATGCAGATTACAAGGCCAAGCGCGACGACCCGTTGCGCCTGCATTATGGTGTCGCCGAGCTGGCAGGCGACTGCACGCCCGACGCCGCCGTGGACGAGTTGACCCAGCGGTTGGCTGATGCGGACTGGCAATTGTTGACCATTGTTGGCGTCTTTGATGACGCCGGTCTAGAGGAACGAAAGGACAGCGCAGGTGAAAACTTCCTCCGCTACTGAGGCCCGCGAAATCGGGAATAGGATTGTGGTCGCAGGCATTGCCGCGATTGTTGTGATCTTGGCTGTGGCTGCCGTGCTGCTGTTTATCAACCTGCCGGACGCCAACGCGTTCAACATGCGGGTTGAACAATTGTTTGTTGAAAACGCAGCGCTGACAGGCAACGCCGAGATCCGGCTGTTGGAAATTCTGGCCCAGTCGGGCACGGCGTTTTCGGACACGTTGTCATCCTACCGTTTTGTCATTTTTGTATTGCTTGTCTTCGCGACGGCCTTGCTGGTTGCGGCCGTGGCGTTTCTGGTGATGTTGGTCGCGCTGAACCGCCGGATGGAGCGGATCGAGCGTCAGGGTATCGAAGTCAATTCCTTGCAGATCAACCGCGATCAAAAGGCGGTTTTGCTGAACGATTTCGAATTCAAGCTGACCGATGCCGCGATTGAGACATTATCCGTGTTGGCAGAGGCCCGCATGGATGACGAGGTCTTGTCAGGTGCCGAAATCGAAGGCGTGATTTCCGGCCGCGCCGCCGCCGATTGCGACGAGGCCGCAGGCGCCACGCGCATCAAGCGGCTGCGCGATACCCTTGGCAATCAGATGATGAGCGAGCTGCTGGTCAAGAACATCGCCCGCAAGGGGTATATCTTGGCCATCGACAAGGATGTGATCCGGATGGAATAGGCTCGGCGCTCGGCGTCCACCGTCATAACTATTTCAAATGACAATCATCAGGATATGTAACTTTTACTAATCAGACGCTTCGGATATTGTGGCCCCAGAATTCAAACAAATGGAGCCGACAATGGACGGGAACAACGCGGGCAAGTGCCCAATCATGCACGGATCGACGACTCAGGCTGGATCGCGCGGGCGATCAAACCGTGATTGGTGGCCGAACCAGTTGAACGTTGGCATTCTGCATCAAAACACGCCGGCGTCCGACCCGATGGGCGGTGATTTTGACTATGTCGAGGCGTTCAAATCGCTAGACTATGATGCACTAAAGGCGGATCTGACGGCGTTGATGACCGACAGTCAGGACTGGTGGCCTGCGGATTATGGTCACTATGGCCCGTTCTTTATTCGTATGGCGTGGCACTCTGCTGGCACCTACCGGACGGCGGATGGCCGTGGTGGTGCGACATCCGGCACGCAGCGATTTGCCCCGCTCAACAGCTGGCCCGACAATGGCAACCTCGACAAGGCGCGTCGCCTGCTGTGGCCGTTGAAACAGAAATACGGCAACAAGATCAGCTGGGCCGATCTGATGATCCTTGCAGGCAATGTGGCGCTGGAATCCATGGGGTTCAAAACCTTCGGCTTTGGCGGCGGACGTGCCGATGTTTGGGAGCCCGAGCAAGACATCTATTGGGGCGAAGAGGCCGAATGGCTGGCGTCGTCCAAGGTCGAGAACAGCCGCTATTCGGGCGACCGTGATCTGGCCGATCCACTGGCCGCAGTTCAGATGGGTCTGATCTATGTGAACCCAGAAGGCCCTGATGCGAACCCTGATCCGTTGCTGTCCGCGCACGACATCCGCGAAACATTTGGCCGCATGGCGATGAACGACGAAGAAACCGTCGCATTGGTGGCAGGCGGTCACACATTCGGCAAGGCGCACGGCAACGGCCCAGCTGATTTGGTCGGTGTCGAACCTGAAGGTGCGCCAATGCAGGCCCAAGGGTTCGGATGGCTGAGCAGCCACAAATCCGGCAAAGGCGTCGACACGATCACCAGCGGCATCGAAGGCCCTTGGACGCCGAACCCGATCCAGTGGGACATGGGATATTTCGACGTGTTGTTCGGCTATGAGTGGGAACTGACAAAATCCCCCGCCGGCGCAAACCAGTGGCAACCCGTGAACGTCAAGGATCAGGACCGCGCACCACAAGTCGATGGCAATGGGACGGTGAACCTGCTGATGACAACAGCCGACATGGCGATGCGCATGGATCCGATCTATGGCGAGATTTCCAAGCGGTTCCACGAAAACCCCGATCAATTCGCCGACGCATTCGCCCGCGCTTGGTATAAATTGACCCACCGCGACATGGGTCCGGTCGAGGTGTTGCACGGTCCAGAAGTGCCGTCCGAAGTGTTGATCTGGCAAGACCCCGTCCCTGCCGCCGATTATGACATGATCGACGACGCGGATATCGCAGGATTGAAGTCCGATATTCTTGGCTCTGGCCTGTCGGTATCGGAACTGGTGTCGGTGGCTTGGGCGTCGGCGTCGACCTATCGCGGGTCCGATCGTCGTGGCGGGGCCAATGGTGCCCGCATCCGTCTGGCCCCGCAAAAGGACTGGGAAGCGAACCAACCTGCGCAACTGGCCAAAGTGCTGGAGGTCCTTGCTGGTATCCAGTCCACGTTCAATGCAGCCGCCGGTTCCAAGCAAGTGTCGATCGCCGACCTGATCGTTTTGGGCGGGTCAGCTGCGGTTGAACAGGCCGCGCGCGACGCAGGTCACGACGTCACGGTCCCGTTTGCCGCCGGCCGCACCGACGCCACGCAGGACCAAACAGATGCAGAGTCGTTCGACCCGCTAGAGCCTGTCGCAGACGGTTTCCGCAACTACCAACGGACCGAGCTGTCAATTTCAACCGAGGAAATGCTGGTCGACCGTGCGCAATTGCTGACGCTGTCCGCGCCAGAAATGACAGTGCTTGTTGGCGGGATGCGGGCGCTGGGCGCCACCTATGGCGCCACATCGCATGGCGTGTTCACCGACAAACCGGGCACGTTGACCAACGACTTCTTTGTCAACCTGTTGGACATGTCGACCGCTTGGGAACCTGTGTCCGAGGACGCGCAAGAGTTCGCAGGATCTGATCGTGCGACAGGCGACGCCCGTTGGACAGCCACCCGCGCCGATCTGGTGTTTGGCGCCAATTCCCAACTGCGCGCATTGGCCGAGGTTTTTGCTGCAGCAGACGCCAAGGGCAGCTTTGCGCAGGCGTTTATTGACGCATGGGTCAAAGTGATGAACTTGGGCCGCACCGATCTGGCCTAAGCCGCTATTATGGTTGCAAAAGGCGCCCGCGGGTCACCCTGTGGGCGCCTTTTCTATGCAAGATGTCGGGATTTGCATCCAATAGATTGCATCCAAAGGTTTCCTTTTTGCCCCACCCCCGACTAAGGTGACAGCCGGGGAGAGATGGAATGAAGTTAAAGCCTGTCAATATTGCGCAAACTGCATCGGCATCGTCGATCGTATTTGACGCACTACGCAAAGCCATCATCGAGGGCGATTTATCCGACGGCGAAGCCTTGCGTCAGGACGAGATTGCGAAGCTGTTCAATACCAGCCGCATCCCCGTGCGCGAGGCGATCTCGCGGCTTGAAGAACAGGGTCTGGTTAAAACCGTCCGCTACAAAGGCGCTGTGGTATCCGCCTTGTCCGACAACGATCTGGCCGAGATTTTCGATTTCCGCGCCGTGATCGAGCCCGAGATCATGCGCCGTGCCGTTCCGAATTTGACCGACGAGGATGTGGCCGCCGCTCGTAAATTCTGTGATCTGTTTGCACAGTCCAGCGACACCACTCAATGGGGCGGTTTCAACCGCGCATTTCATGCGGCGCTATATGGCCCGTCGAACCTGCCGTTTCACCTAGAGGTCGCGGAAAACGCGATGGACCGTGTTGACCGGTTTCTGCGGCACCGGATGCTGACCGACAACCGCAAAGCCACGTCCGACACCGAACATCACGCCATTCTGGTCGCCTGCGAGAACCGCGACGCGGAACGGGCGGCCAAGCTGACCCGCAATCATATTCTGGGCACCAAGGTTCATTTGCTACGCAAAGTGCCGCAGGACTAGGCCACCTCGGCCAGAATATCGCCCAGCGTTTGCAGGATCATATCGATCCCCTCGGCATCAATCGTCAGTGGTGGTCTGATTTTCAGAACGTTGTCCTTGGGGCCTTCGCTGCCGATCAGGATACGGTGATCGCGCATCCGGTTTTTGACATAGGAACACAGCGCTGTCGCTTGGGTCTTGCTGGTTTTGTCGACCACCAGATCGACACCGCAGAACAGGCCCATCCCACGCACGTCGCCCACATGCGGCGATGTTTCCATCAGGTCGCGCAGTCCAGCCATTAGCCTGTCGCCCATGATTTGGGCGTTGGTTTGCAGTTCTTCGTCATCGACGATGTCCAGCACTTCTTTGACGATCACGCACGACAGGGTCGAGCCGCCAAAGGTGCTGAAAAATTCGGGGCCTTGGGCAAAGCTGTCGGCGATCTCGCGCCGTGTGACCAGCACCCCGACAGGGTGGCCATTGCCGATGGGTTTGCCCATGACCACGATATCGGGCGTGACCTGTTGCTGTTCAAACCCAAAGTAATGCGCACCCAACCGGCCCAACCCTGTTTGCACTTCGTCCGCGATGCACAGCCCGCCAGCGGCGCGGATTTGCGCATAGACTTGCGCCAGATAGCCGTCGGGCGGGATAATCTGGCCCGCCACCGACGGGAATGTTTCCGCGATAAAGCCTGCGACCCCGTGGCCTTTGGCCGCCAGCGCTGCAATCGCGGGCCCCGCCTGATCCGCAAACCCGCCTTGGCCACGATACGTGTCTGGCAGGTCGATCAATTCCACCCAATCGGGCTGCCCGACCCCGCCCTTGGCGTTGAATTTATAGGCCGAGATGTCGATCGCACCAGTCGTGTTCCCGTGATAGCCGTGATCGGGCGTCACCATGCCCTTGGCCCCCGTGTGCGCGCGCGCAAGGCGCAGGGCCAGCTCGTTCGCTTCGGTGCCCGAGTTGACAAAGAACACGGTATCCAGCCCGTCGGGCATTTTGGACAGGATTTTCTCTGCGAGCGCGGTTTGCGCGGGGTGCAAATAGCGGGTGTTGGAATTCATACGCCCCAATTGCGCGGCCGCAACCGCCCTGATCCGAGGGTGCGCATGCCCCACATGCGGCACGTTGTTATAGGCATCCAGATAAGGCCGCCCCCATTCGTCGAACAGGTGGTGTTTCCAGCCCCGCATCAGCATGACCGGATCGGAATAGGTCAGCGACAGGTTCGCGCCAAACTGTGATTGCCTGCCTTGCAGCACCGTCGATTTATCAACAGGTTCGTATCGCGTTTTGGCGTCCGGCAGGTTCAACAAAGCCGCTGGATTGGGGCAGACCCGATCCCACAGATACATGTCATCCGGCGCGCCCACACCGGGCCAGTCACCGTGCATGCCATCGGTCATCAGCGCCAGTTGGAAATGGATATGCGGCGCCCAGCCTCCATTGTGACCCGTATCGCCCAGTTGGCAGAATGCCGCGCCCTTGCCCACCTTGTCCCCGACCGACAGGGTTTGGGTAAAAACAGGGTCTAAATGGCCATAAAGCGTGTAAAATGCGTCGCCGTCAGGTGTCTGGTGTTCAAGGATGATCACCCCGCCATAGTCCAGATGCCCGTCACGGTATTCGGCCACCAGAACGGTCCCGTCTAGGGGCGCATAGACCGGCGATCCGGCGGGCATGAACACGTCAATTGCCAGATGCACGGTCCGCCTGTCCGACGCGGCCCATGGCCCCATGCGGAACGCGGGCGCGGTATAGATCAACCGCGGTTCGTTGTAATAACCCAGCCAAGGCCCCTGCCCGAATTCTTGGCCGATTTGCGCCGCCTCGGGCGCGGGTAGATCAAACGGATTTTCCGGCCACGTCGAATTTTCAACCGATAGGCTGCCCATCGGGGCATTGGCCAAATCGACCCCCATCACCGGTGCAAAATTGCCGCGTTCCGCGTCCAGCCACGCCAAGACCCGATCCGCCCCGTCGCGCGCGCAAAACCCGCAGGCGGCCCGTAGACGTGCGGTCACCAGCTTGGGGTGTTCACCGTCGCGTTCCAGATAACGCCACGCGGGGGCTTGGCTGATTGTGACATAGGGGTCGTCAGGGTTTTGGGACGCCATCAAGGTCGAGTTCACAACGCTGACCGCCAACCGCATCCGTAGCAGTGGCACGATCATGTCGACTTCGGGGGCGGTTAGCGGGTTTACTGCGTGATACGCCGCCACCATCTGCGCCAGCATCCGTTCCGGTTGGTCATGATCCAGCACCAGATAGGCACCGGCAATCGCCAATTCGCAAACACGCGGTGCGGCGCACATATCGCCAAAGTCGATGATCCCGGTCAGGCGCCGACTGGCCGCGCCTGTAGTGACCAGAAGATTATAGTCGTTGGCGTCGTTGTGGATTGCCTGAACGGGCGAATTGTCCAGTGTTAGGGTCGAAAAATCATCGCAAATGGACCGCAAAACACCCTTGCGGTTGGTGTCCGCTATCTGATCCAGATGATCCGCAATCCAGCCGCCTTGGGCGAGGTTCCATTTGAAATCGCGCGACAGCATCGGGTGATCAAACCCTGCCAGTGTCGCGTCCATCTCGCCCAGAGCCGACCCCAGCTCAGCTGCCAAAGCCGGCGTCTTGGGGGACGCATCTGCATAGCATTGGCCGGACAGTTTCTGCATCGCCCAGACCAGACGATCCGCGCCGCTATTATCCGGCAGGGTCTGCACCAGCGCGCCGTCCAATGCGGGCACAATCGCGGGGACGCGTTGCCCGCCGAGCAGCGACAGCGCCTGCACCTGCATGTCGATCAGCTGCGGATCACAGCCTGCGCGCATGACTTTGAAAATCATATCACCTGCGGCAAAGTTCAGGTCATACTCTCCGTCCAGCCGAATAAGCGGGGCGTCCAACCCCCAAGCCGTTTGCAGCTGCGATTGCCAATGGTCGATCATCTGTCTGTTCCTGTCGTGCCGTCGTTTGCGGGGACTATTTGCCCAATTTGCGCAAGGGGCAACCACCCTTGTCCCCGTCGCTGTGCAACAGGTCGTATTTGCCATGGTATGGCCCCGAAAAATCGCCGATAACGACGCCCAAGTATGAGGGACCAACTGTGACCAGAACCCGATCAGGCCAATTCCTATGACCGATTTGTCGGATGGATTGGTGCAGGCATTTTGGATGGTGGCGGGGTTGGATCCGGCCTTGGTCGATATCAGCCTGCGGTCGTTGCAGGTGTCGCTGACGGCGCTGGTCATTGCCTCGGCCATCGCCATGCCGTTTGGCACCTATCTGGCGGTGCAACGGTTCGCGTTCCGTCGCGGGGTGATTACGGTGATGAACGCGTTGATGGGCCTGCCGCCTGTCGTCGTCGGCCTGATTGTCTATATCCTGTTGTCGCGGTCGGGGCCGTTCGGGGTGCTGGGCCTGTTGTTCACGCCCACCGCCATGGTCATCGCCCAAGTGATCATCATCACACCGTTGATCGCGTCGATTACCCATCAAACGATGCGGGACCTATGGGCAGCCTACCATGATTTGCTGATCTCGTTGAACACGACCAAGCGTCAGCGGATCGCCACGTTGATCTGGGACGGGCGGCGGGCGTTGCTGACAGCCGCCTTGGCCGGTTTCGGCCGCGCCATTGGCGAGGTCGGCGCGATCATGATCGTGGGCGGCAATATCGATCAGGTCACCCGCGTGTTGACCACAGCGATCGCGTTGGAAACCGGCAAGGGTGACTTTACGCTGGCGCTGGCCTTGGGGTTTGTGCTGATCGCGCTGGCCTTGGTCGTCAATGTCGCGACCCATTGGTTGGGTCAGACCGAGCGGGAGGGCCGTTGGTGAGCCTTTTCCCCCTGACCCTGAGTGGCGCAACTGTCCGCCGCAAATCGCACTGTTTGTTAGGTCCGGTCGACCTGACCCTGACCGATGCCCCTGCAACTATGGTGATTGGCCCCAATGGCGCGGGCAAGACGACGTTGCTGCGGGTGCTGCACGGGGTCGAGCGTTTGTCGGGCGGTGCTGTCAATTGGGCGGTCCCGGCGTCCGAGGCCCAGCGCCGTCAGGCCTATGTATTCCAAGCGCCGATCATGCTGCGCCGGTCGGTGGCCGAAAACCTGCGCTATCCGCTAAAGCTGAACCACGTGCCCCGCACCGAAGCCGACCGGATCATCCCCGAATGGGCGAACCGCATCGGATTGGGTGACGCCTTGGCGACCCCCGCCCCGCGCCTGTCGGGCGGAGAAAAGCAAAAGCTGGCGCTGGCCCGCGCCCTGATCCGTCAACCTGACGTTCTGTTTCTGGACGAACCTTGCGCCAATCTGGATGGTGCCTCGACCCGCGAAATCGAGGCGCTATTGCAAGAGGCGCAATCGCGTGGCACCCGCATTTTCATGGCGACCCACGACATGGGTCAGGCCCGCCGCTTGGGCAGCCATATCCTGTTTCTGGTGAATGGCCGGATCGTCGAACACGGCCCTGCAGCGGACCTGATGACGGACCCCAGAACGCCTCAGCTACGGGCCTTTTTAGCAGGAGAGATCGTCACATGATCCGGTCGATTACTACATGTTTGTGTCTGTTTTTGGGTCTATTTTTGAGTCTGGCGGCCACAGCTGACCCGATCCGTCTGGCGGTAACCACATCGTTTGAAAACTCGGGGCTGGCTGATGTGTTGCTGCCCCGGATCACGGCAGATACGGGGTTAGAGGTGCAGCTGCTGGTGGTGGGCACGGGTCAGGCGATCCGACTGGGTGCTGCGGGGGATGTCGATGCAATCCTCGTGCATTCGCGCGCCGCCGAAGAGGCCTTTGTCGCCCAAGGTCACGGCACCCACCGCCGCGAGATAATGTATAATGATTTTGTTCTGGTCGGACCCGCAGCCGACCCTGCTGGTATTCGCTCTTCTATCGACGGTCGCGCCGCATTCGCCCGCATCCACACCGCCAAAGCCCCGACAGTCAGCCGCGGGGACGACAGTGGCACGCATAAGGCCGAACAGTCGCTATGGGCGTCGGTGCCGCTTGACCCCTCTGTTTTCGGCCCGTGGTACAAAGAGGTCGGCGCGGGCATGGGCGCGGCGCTGAACACAGCGGCCGGGTTGGATGCCTATGCCCTGACCGATCGCGCCAGCTGGTTGAACTTCGGCAACAAGGCGGAACTGGCCCTGCTGTTTTCAGGCGATCCCGCCTTGTTCAATCAATACGCCTATATTCCCGTGACACCGCAAAAAGGCCCCCACATCCGCCACGATGCGGCCCTGAGATTGGAAAACTGGTTGACAAGCCCGACTGCCAAACAGTTGATCAACGGATATACAATCGAGGGTGAAACCCTGTTTGTTTTCAACGCACTCGACTAGGCGTTAGTCGGACTAGCGGTCAGTCGGAGCGTGTCGTTTTACCCCACATACGCGACACGAACAGCCGCGGGCCCGAAGTTTATTTTCAGCCAATTGGAACATTAACAGATTTTCAACGTTTTCCCAAAAAGAGAACGAGTAAGGAAATTTAAACGTGCCATGCCCGCGCCCGATTGCTGGGCACTGCTTCGACCTATCGGCCTGTCTGCTGCAAAAGGCATGCTTGGGGCGCGGTGCTTGTCCGCTGGGACGGGCAATTGCGCCGTTTGTTTGGGCGCTCGCCGCGGCTTGGATATGTGTGTTGGTGGCCGTGTCGTTTCAGGTCAAATCCTATGCTGTTGTGCAAGGGGCATGTCTGGCCTTGTTGGTTGGCACGATGTTTCTGACGGTGGTGGCGAACCGTCTACGCGGGCAAACCAGTCGTCATTCGATGTTCGGCGCAATGTGGCACGACGCGTCGCTTGGGTTGGCTGTAACAGTACACACAGTTGCAACGATTGTGGTTCTGGTCACGCAAGGTCCGGTCCAAATCTGCGCATCAGTTTTTGTCGTGCTTGGCGCCATCGTAATTTTTGTCTTGCTCCCCCAGCGGCTGCGCCCGCTGAACCGCGTCAATGCGAACGGTCGGCAGCTGTTCATGTTAGTGCAATCACGGTCGAATTCGCCGTGCGCCAATCGTGCGATCAAGGCACATGTCGCCCAATTGATGGACCTGCACAGTTCGGCGGCGCACGACAAGACGGGCGGTGCCAAGGTTCGAGCGGCCAGTTCCAAATGGCTACGGGCGGCTCTGACGCTGGACGAACTGCCCGACCGGCCTGCCTGCGGCGATACAACCACCGTTCGCGAGGCGATTCTGGCTGCTCTGCCGGTACACCTAGCGGCCAAATATTCTGCCTATGACACAAATGCCGTGATCAGTGCCCTTGATGCCGGTCATTTCCAAACCGCGGACTAGCCGGTTAATGATCCCGATCCGCCTGTTTGCCCGAACGCATCAGATACCGCGAGTGTCGTATTTGCACTGTTGACCTGCGCAGTCCCGATGTAATGTGCCCCAAAGATTGACCTAAGGGGACCCGTAGATGGCACTTGATGATCGCAAAGGCGTTTGGAAATCCGGCAAAGGCAAGGGCCGTCACACGCCAAAAGGCCGCCAGTTAGACGATGCCGCGATGGCAGAGGTTCAGGCGCTGATTGGCGATATGCCGGTCCGTCGCGATTTGCTGATTGAATACCTTCACCGGATCCAGGACGCGCATCGCTGCCTGTCTGCCGCTCACATGCGCGCCTTGGCCGAAATCCTGCGCATCGGTCAGGCCGAAGTGTATGAGGTCGCCACGTTTTACGCCCACTTTGATGTCGTCAAAGAAGGCGAGGCCGTGCCCCCTGCCCTGACAATCCGCGTTTGCGACAGCCTGTCATGTGAATTGGCGGGTGCCGAGGCGTTGCAAAAAGCGCTAGAGGATGGTCTGGACGCGGCACAAGTCCGCGTGTTGCGCGCCCCTTGCATGGGCCGTTGTGATACAGCGCCAGTGCTGGAACTGGGCCACGCCCATATCGACAACGCGACAGTGGAAAAGGTCGAGGCGGCCATCGCCGCGGGCGACACCCACGCGCATATCCCCGATTACGAAGGCTATGACGCCTATGTCGCAGACGGCGGATATGCCGAGCTGAATTCCCTGCGTGAGGGCGGCAACTGGGAAGACGTGCAATCCAAGATCAAGGAAAGCGGTCTGCGCGGGCTTGGTGGCGCTGGTTTCCCGTCGGGCACCAAATGGGGCTTTGTACGCGGGAATGCTGGCCCGCGTTATCTGGCTGTGAACGGCGATGAAGGCGAGCCGGGCACATTCAAGGACCGTTATTATCTAGAACGCACGCCGCATCTGTTCCTTGAGGGCATGTTGATCGCCGCTTGGGCGGTCGAGGCGGAAACCTGCTATATCTACATGCGCGATGAATATCCTGCGGTGTTGCACATTCTGGCCGTCGAGATTGCCAAACTGGAAGAGGCGGGCATTGTGCCTGCGGGCTACATCGACCTGCGCCGCGGCGCGGGCGCCTATATCTGCGGCGAAGAATCTGCGATGATCGAATCCATTGAGGGCAAGCGCGGCATCCCGCGTCACCGTCCACCGCTTGTGGCCCAAGTCGGTGTGTTTAACAAACCAACGCTGGTCCATAACGTCGAAACCCTGCTCTGGGTCGCGCGTGTGTGCCGTGAGGGGCCAGAGGTTCTGAACTCGGTTGAACACAATGGCCGCAAGGGTCTGCGTAGCTACTCCATTTCTGGACGTGTGAAAAACGGCGGTGTTTATCTGTTGCCTGCCGGTTCTACCATCATGGATGTGATTGAGGCGGCTGGCGGCATGGCCGATGGTCACGTGTTCAAAGCCTACCAACCCGGTGGCCCGTCATCGGGCCTATTGCCTGCGAGCATGAACGACATCCCGCTCGATTTCGACACGCTGCAACCGCATGGCACGTTCATCGGATCGGCTGCTGTTGTTGTCCTGTCCGAGGCCGACAGTGCGCGTGATGCGGCGCTCAATATGCTGCGGTTCTTTGAGGATGAAAGCTGCGGGCAATGCACGCCGTGTCGCGTTGGTTGCGAAAAAGCCGTCAAACTGATGCAAGCCGACACATGGGATCAAAACCTGCTGACCGACCTGACAACCGCCATGGTCGACGCGTCGATCTGTGGCCTTGGCCAAGCAGCCCCGAACCCGATCAAGATGGTCATGACTCACTTTAAGGATGAAATCTAATGTCCGATAAAATTACATTCACCCTTGATGGGAACGAAGTGCAGGCCGAAGCCGGCATGACAATCTGGGAGGTCGCAAATGGTCGCGGCCTGGTCATCCCGCATCTGTGTCACAAGCCAGAGCCGGGCTATCGGTCCGACGGCAACTGCCGCGCCTGTATGGTGTCGATCGAGGGCGAGCGTGTCCTAGCCGCGTCATGTATCCGCGAACCCTCCGAAGGCATGGTCGTCACCACCGATCAACCCCGCGAGGTGCAGGCCCGTAAGATGGTTATGGAGATGTTGGTCGCCGACCAGCCAGAACAGGACGTCGCCCACGACAAATCGTCCCATCTGTGGGATATGGCCGCGAAACAAGACGTGTCCAAGAGCCGCTTTCCAACCATGGATGCGGACCATGTCCCCTTGTTAGACTCTAGTCACGTGGCGATGTCCGTGAACTTGGACGCTTGCATCCAGTGCGGATTGTGCGTGCGCGCGTGTCGCGAAGTGCAGGTCAACGACGTGATCGGCATGGCCGGACGTGGCCATAACGCCTACCCTGTGTTCGACATGGACGACCCGATGGGCGACAGCTCTTGCGTGGCATGTGGCGAATGTGTGCAGGCCTGCCCGACGGGCGCCTTGATGCCTGCCACGGTGACGGACGAAAACCAAGTCGGTGACAGCGCGGACTATGATTCCGAGACCGAAAGCGTCTGCCCGTTCTGCGGCGTTGGTTGCCAGATCAGCCTCAAGGTCAAAGACGGCAAAGTGAAGTTTGTTGAGGGCATCAACGGCCCCGCGAACGAAGGGCGCCTGTGTGTCAAAGGCCGCTTTGGGTTCGATTATATCCACCACGACCACCGCTTGACCAAACCGCTGATCCGCCGCGACGATGCGCCCGCAAAGGGGCTGAACGTCGATCCGGGCAACTGGCAGGAATTTTTCCGCGAGGCGTCATGGGACGAGGCGCTCGATTTCGCAGCCAAGGGGCTGTTGGACCTGAAAGCAGACAAAGGCGGCGCATCTGTTGCGGGCTTTGGTTCCGCCAAATGCACCAACGAAGAGGCGTATTTGTTCCAGAAAATGATCCGCCAAGGCTTTGGCCACAACAACGTCGACCACTGCACCCGTTTGTGCCACGCATCATCCGTTGCGGCCCTGATGGAAAACGTGGGCTCCGGCGCTGTGACGGCGACCTTTAACGAGATTGAGAACGCGGATGTGGCCATCGTCATCGGTGCCAACCCTGTTGAAAACCATCCTGTGGCCGCGACCTATTTCAAGCAGTTCACCAAACGCGGTGGCAAGCTGATCGTCATGGATCCACGCGGCGTTGGTCTGCGCAAATTCGCGTCCCACATGCTGCAATTCCGCCCTGGTGCCGATGTATCCATGCTGAACGCGATTTGTAACGTCATCGTCGAAGAAGGCTTGTATGACGAGACCTACATCAGCCAGTTTACTGAGAATTGGGAAGCCGAGAAAAAGCACCTCGCCGATTTCACGCCCGAGAAGATGTCCGCGATTTGCGGTATTGAGCCTGACGTGCTGCGCGATGTTGCTCGCACCTTTGCGAATGCCAAGGCGGGGATGATTTTCTGGGGCATGGGCGTGTCACAACACATCCACGGCACTGACAATTCGCGCTGCCTGATCAGTCTTGCGCTGATGACGGGGAACGTGGGCCGTTCTGGCACGGGCTTGCACCCGCTGCGCGGTCAAAACAACGTGCAAGGCGCGTCAGACGCGGGTCTGATCCCGATGTTCCTGCCCGATATGCAGACCGTCACCGACGAAGGCGTGCGCAATGCATTCGCAGAAGTTTGGGCCAAAGATGCAGGCGTGAACGAGGCATTAGACCCTAACAAGGGCCTGACGGTTACTGAAATCATGGATGCGGTTCATGATGGCGACATTCACGGCATGTATATTTTGGGTGAAAACCCTGCGATGTCCGACCCTGATGTTGAACACGCACGCGATGCGCTGGCCAAGCTGTCGCATCTGATTGTGCAGGACATCTTTATCACGGAAACGGCCAACTATGCTGACGTGATCTTGCCTGCCTCGGCCTTTGCCGAAAAATCCGGCACGGTCACCAACACCAACCGTCAGGTTCAGATGGGTCGCCCTGCTGTGTCGCCCCCCGGTGACGCAAAGGAAGACTGGTGGATCGAGGTCGAGCTGGCCAAACGTCTGGGTCTTGGTTGGACCTACACGCATCCGTCGCAGGTGTTCGCCGAGATGGGTCTGTTGATGAAGTCATTCAACAACATCACTTGGGATCGTTTGGAAAACGTCAACGCCGTAACCTATCCGTCGCTGACACCTGATGATCCCGGTCAGCCGATTGTGTTTTCGGACGGGTTCCCTCGGGCCGACAAGCGCGCGAAATTCACCCCTGCTGACGTGATTGCCCCCGATGAGGCGCCCGACGCAGACTATCCGATGATCCTGACCACGGGGCGTCAGCTGGAACACTGGCACACTGGGTCGATGACCCGCCGGTCCAAGGTTCTGGACGGGCTAGAGCCCGAGGCGAACTGTTCGCTGCACCCCAGCACATTGCGTAAATTGGGCGTCGAGGCCGGCGGTCACATTCGTCTGTCGACCCGTCGCGGCACAATCGTGATCATGGCGCGCGAAGACCGCGCCGTGGCCCCCGACATGGTGTTCCTGCCGTTTGCATATGTCGAGGCGGCGGCGAATATCCTGACCAACCCTGCAGTCGATCCATATGGCAAAATTCCTGAATTCAAATTCTCGGCTGTCAAGGTTGAGAAATTCGATGGTCAGGTCGCCGCCGAATGAAGGACCCCCGCCTGATCAACGGCGTTGCCGTCAAGAACGAGTTGTTGGAAGAGGTGCGCGCCTACACGGATGCGCACCCCGATATGCCAGCTTTAGTATCTATTTTGATCGGCGATCAACCGGAATCAGCTGTCTACGTGCGCAATCAAAAGCGCACCGCAGAAAAGGCCGGTATCCCGTTCAATGAACAGGTCTGGCCTGCGGATATCAGCCAAGAGGACTGCAAAAAACGCATTGCCGCGATGGATGATGATCCCGCGATTCTGGGCATCATCCTGCAACGTCCGGTTCCCGATCACATCAACGTCCGGTCCCTGCAATCCGCGATCCATCCGCTTAAGGATGTCGAGGGCATGAACCCTGCGTCGATCGGCAATATCGTCTATTCAGACGTGGCGCTTGCCCCATGCACCGCCGCCGCCAGCGTCGAGTTGATCAAGCGGACCGGCCTGCCGATGGAAGGGCTAGAAGTCGTGATGATCGGCCATTCCGAGATCGTGGGCAAACCCGCGGCAATCATGCTGATGGCCGAGGGCGCGACTGTGACCGTGTGCCACCATATGACCCGTTCCGTCGCAATGCATTCGCGTCGCGCTGATGTTGTCGTCGTCGCCGTAGGCAAGGCCCACCTGATTGGCGCTGACATGATCAAACCGGGAGCAGTGGTGATTGATATTGGCATCAACCAGATCGACACCGATGACGGCCCGAAAATCGTGGGCGATGTGGACACCGATGCCGTGATCGAAATTGCCGGTTGGGTAACCCCTGTGCCCGGCGGTGTCGGCCCCGTCACGGTTGCTATTTTGATGCGCAATGCCATCGTCGCCCACCAGCGCCAAAAAGCGGCTGGCTGGCTGTAGCCCACCAACCGGCCAATTTCCGCCCTGCGTCGGAATGACCCCCTCGGGTGGTCTAGCAATGTTGTTTGCCGGGGTTTATGTCTGCGAAAACAATAAATTCCAAGAGGCCAACCATGCTGCGCGCACTTATTCTCGCTTTATCCATGTCCCCTGCTGTGGCATTCGCCCACGACTACAAGGCGGGCGATTTGGCCATTGCCCATCCGGTCGCCAAGGCGATTACTGCCACGGCGATGACATCCGCCGGTTTCTTTAGCATCACAAACGAGGGTGACACCGATGATGCGCTGATCGAAGTCCGCGCCGATTTCCCGCGTGTGGAAATGCACGACACAATCACCGATGACGCTGGTATCGCCAAGATGATGCAGATGATGTCTGTTCCATTGCCTGCCGGTGAAACCGTCACATTTGAACGCGGTGCCAAGCACGTAATGTTCATGGGCCTTGGCGGTATCGCACTGGAAGACGGCGACAAGGTCGACGCTGTTCTGGTGTTTGAAAAGGCGGGCGAGGTCGAAATTCAGTTTAACATCGAGGACCTGATGCAGGCCCACGATCACTAGCAGGGGTCTTGGCAACAACGATTGCCGGACTAAATTATACTACAGGCAGACACTCAATGAGGTGCAAAATGAAAACACTATCCCTAACGGCCGCGCTGGCCCTGATGGCCGCGCCCGCATTCGCCGAAGCCCCGACAGGCGACGTTGCATCCGGTGAGGCACAATTCAGTCGCCAATGCGTGGCGTGCCACGTGGTTCGCGACGCGGATGGCAACACATTGGCCGGTCGCAATGGCCGCGCTGGCCCGAACTTGTATGGTATTTCTGGCCAGTTGGTCGCCCAACAAGACGGGTTCCGTTACGGCAAAAGCCTGCAAGAGGCCGCCGAAGCTGGCGTCACTTGGACCGAAGCAAACTTTGCCGCATATGTTCAGGACCCGACCAAATGGTTGCGCGCAACGCTGGACGATACCCGTGCGCGGTCCAAGATGGCATACCGTGTCCGCCAAGAGGCCGATGCGTTGGACATTTTCGCCTATATCGACAGCCTCGCGCCTGCTGCGGCGACCGAGTAACAAACAGGTTTCAAGGGGTCGCAACGTCAGCCCCTTGAAACACCCCCCAATCGGTGAAACATTTGGGGATGGAATATCACATCAAATCATGGGCCGATGTGGCCCCGACCCTTGTCGCTGTTGCCGCAGGCAGACAGCCCGCCGATCTGGTGATCCGCGGTGGCAAGCTGGTCAATGTTCAAACCCGCGAAATTCTGGACGGCTGGCAGGTTGCTATAGCTGAGGGGCGGTTTGCCTATGTCGGCCCTGACGCGTCCCATTGTGTCGGTCCCGATACACGTGTGATCGACGCAGGTGGCCGCTATCTGATCCCCGGTCTGTGCGACGGTCATATGCATATTGAGAGCGGGATGCTAACACCCGCCGAATTTGCCGCCGCGGTGATCCCGCATGGCACGACGACGATGTTCACCGATCCGCATGAAATCGCCAATGTGTTGGGTCTGGACGGTGTGCGTATGATGCATGACGAGGCGCTGATGCAGCCCGTCAATATCTACACGCAGATGCCCAGTTGTGCGCCCAGCGCGCCGGGCTTGGAAACCACAGGGTTCGAGATTTCCGCCGATGACGTAGCCGAGGCGATGTCATGGGACGGGATTATCGGTCTGGGCGAGATGATGAACTTTCCCGGTGTGATCAACGGCGATCCGCAAATGCTGGCCGAGATGGCCGCGACGATGAACGCGGGCAAAACCGTAGGCGGACATTACGCCAGTCCTGACAAAGGCGCGGCGTTTAGCGCCTATGTCGCGGGCGGTGCCGCCGACGATCACGAAGGCACAGCCGAGGCCGATGCCCTAGCCCGCGCACGCAATGGGATGCGGTCGATGATGCGCCTAGGTTCCGCGTGGTATGACGTCGAAAGCCAGATTACAGCGGTGACAGAAAAGGGGCTGGATCCGCGCAATTTCATTCTGTGCACAGATGATTGCATGGCGGGGACATTGGTCAACGACGGCCATATGAACCGCGTCGTCCGGCACGCAATTGAGTGCGGTTGTGATCCGTTGATTGCGTTGCAGATGGCCACGATCAACACCGCCACGCATTTCGGTCTGGAACGAGAATTGGGATCAATTGCCCCAGGTCGCAGGGCGGATGTGATCCTGACGTCTGACCTGAGGGCGCTACCGATTGAACAAGTTATTGCGCGCGGCCAAACCGTAGCTGTGGACGGCAAGATCACGGTGGACTGCCCGCATTACAACTGGCCGGATGCCGCCCGTCAGACTGTGCATATGGGCAAAAACCTGACTGGCGCCGATTTTGAAATCTCCGCCCCCGAGGGCAAAAACAGCGTTACCGTCAAAGTCATCGGCGTGGTTGAAAACCAAGCACCCACCGAGGCACTAACCGCCGACCTGCCTGTCGTTGACGGCGTTGTGCAGGGCCAAGGTGCGACCTGTCAGATCGCGCTGGTGGAACGTCACCGCGCAACCGGTGATGTGGTCAACGGCTTTGTGTCCGGCTTTGGCTACACTGGCAAAATGGCGATGGCATCGACGGTAGCCCATGACAGTCATCACATGATCGTGGTGGGCACCGACCGCGCGATGATGGCGCGTGCTGCCAACCGTCTGGGCGAGGTCGGCGGCGGCGTCAGCATTTGGAAGGACGGTGCCGAGATTGCGTTGATCAAACTGCCGATCGCGGGCCTGATGTCCGACAGCCCTGCCGCCGATGTGGCCGCAGGCGCAGACCGGATGGTCGCGACCATGGCCGATTGCGGCTGCACATTGAATAACGCGTATATGCAGCATTCACTGCTGGCGCTGGTTGTCATACCGTCTTTACGGATCTCTGATCTGGGACTGGTGGATGTGACAAAATTTGAATTGACCGAATTGTTCGAGGACACTGAATGACTGACTTGCTGACCCCAAAGGTGCCCGCACCAACATCATTTTCCGATCCTGCCGCGGCGGTCGCGCGGTTGCAGGAGATTTACAAAATCTCGTCCAAGTTTCTATGTCAGGAGTTTTCAACAGCCCTGACCGATGGTCAGCCCGAGGGCCGCGTCCGCGCCTATTACCCCGAAATTCGCCTGACAACGACGACCTATGCCAAGACCGACAGCCGCCTGTCGTTTGGTCACGTCGCCGAGCCGGGCATCTATTCGACAACAGTCACCCGCCCCGATCTGTTTGCCCATTATCTGGAACAGCAAATCGGCCTGCTAATGAAGAGCCACGGCGTCAGCGTCGGCATCGGTATCTCGGACACACCCATGCCCGTGCATTTTGCGGTGGCCAATGACGCGACGGTATCTGTCCCCCAAGACGGCACGTTGGACTTTGGCCTGCGCGACAGTTTCGATGTGCCTGATCTGGACACAACCCACGACAATATCGTCAACGGTGCGCCCTTTACCTATCCCGACGGGTCGCGCCCGCTGGCCCCGTTTACCGCGCAGCGGATCGACTATTCTCTGGCCCGACTGGCCCATTATACGGCCACGGCGCCGGATCATTTCCAGAACCATATCCTGTTTACCAACTATCAGTTCTATGTCGAAGAATTCGAGGCCTACGCGCGTCAGATGCTGGCAGATCCCGACAGCGGCTACACCAGCTTTGTCGGCACCGGGAATGTCGAGATCACCGACCCCAAAACCCCGATGCCCGCGTCCGCCAAATTGCCGCAAATGCCGACCTATCATTTGAAACGCAAAGGCGGCGGCGGGATTACCTTGGTCAATATCGGGGTTGGGCCGTCCAACGCCAAGACAGCAACAGACCATATCGCGGTGCTGCGTCCGCACGCGTGGTTGATGGTTGGCCACTGCGCCGGCCTGCGTAATAGTCAACGGTTGGGGGATTTTGTCCTCGCCCATGCTTACTTGCGCGAAGACCACGTGCTGGACGACGACTTGCCCGTTTGGGTTCCGATCCCCGCGCTGGCCGAAATCCAGATTGCGCTGGAACAATCCGTCGCCAGCGTGACCGCCCTAGAGGGATACGATCTAAAGCGGATCATGCGCACAGGCACCGTGGCCACGATTGACAACCGCAATTGGGAATTGCGCGAACAGTCAGGGCCCGTGCAGCGTCTATCACAATCGCGCGCCATCGCGCTGGACATGGAAAGCGCCACAATCGCCGCCAACGGGTTCCGGTTCAGGGTGCCCTATGGCACGCTGTTATGTGTTAGCGACAAGCCGCTGCACGGTGAATTGAAACTGCCCGGCATGGCGTCGGATTTCTACAAAACCCAAGTCGCAAGCCACCTGCGGATCGGAATTTGCGCGATGGAAAAACTGCGCGACATGCCACTAGAACGCATTCACAGCCGCAAGTTGCGCAGTTTTGAAGAGACCGCGTTCCTCTGACCCAAGGAAAATGGCCAAAAAAAGTGCTGTTTTATGGGTTTTTTGCATACTAATCGTTGTGGTGCGCCACAAGATACCGTTAAATGTGCGCATATGAGGCCCAAATAACGGGCAGTAATAGGGAGACCACACAGATGGCTAAGCCAATGACTAAAGCACAACTCGTGACCGCACTGGCCGAGGAAATGGGCGCTGACAAAAAGGGAGCGACTGCAGCACTGGACGCAGTTTGCAATCTGATCACACGTGAAGTTTCCGGCGGTGGCGCTGTAACTTTGCCAGGTGTTGGCAAAATCTATTGCCGCGAACGCCCAGAGCGTATGGTTCGCAACCCGGCCACGGGTGAGCAGATCAAAAAAGACGCTGACAAGGTTGTCAAAATGACAATCGCCAAAGCACTAAAAGATTCCGTGAACGACTAATCCGTCGTCATCGTCGAATTAGTAAAAGGGCTGTCCATTAGGGCGGCCCTTTTTGCATTGCGTCGCCTGAATTGATCGGCAACTGTCGGCCCATGGATATCAAAGCAATCTTGATGGGTTTGGCCTTTGCGCTGATGTGGTCGTCGGCGTTTACCTCGGCCCGTGTGATCGTCGAATACGCGCCGCCCCTGACCGCGCTTGCCTTGCGGTTTTTGGTGTCGGGCCTGATCGGGATCGCGATTGCAGCTGCGCTGGGCCAAACGATGAAACTGTCACGGCGCCAGTGGACCGGCGTGCTGATTTTCGGGCTGTGCCAGAACGCGCTGTACCTCGGGCTGAACTTTGTCGCGATGCAAACGATCCAAGCATCGCTGGCGGCGATCATTGCATCCACGATGCCGCTGTTGGTGGCGTTGGCCGGTTGGGCTGTGATGGGTCAACGGATCAGGCCGGTTGGCGTCGCGGGTCTGGTGATCGGTGTGATTGGCGTGACCATGATCATGGGCGCCCGATTGGGCGGCGGCGTGGATGTGTTCGGCGTCATCTTATGCGTGATTGGCGTCATTTCATTGACCATCGCGACTCTGGCGGTTCTAGGGGCCAGTTCGGGCGGAAATGTATTGATGATTGTCGGGCTGCAAATGCTAGTCGGGAGCGCGATCCTATGGCCCCCCGCGTTGATGCTGGAAACATTCGACATCACGTGGAACTGGCAGTTAGTGGTGGCGTTTGCCTATACCACGCTGGTTCCGGGCCTGCTGGCGACATGGGTGTGGTTTGTTCTGGTTGGCCGGATCGGCATGGTCAAAGCGTCAACGTTCCACTTTCTCAACCCGTTCTTTGGGGTCGCCATTGCCGCCGTTTTGCTGGGCGAGCGTGTGACAGGTTTGGACGTGCTGGGCGTTGCCGTCATCGCAGCTGGCATTCTGGCCGTGCAGATCAGCAAACAGCCCGCACCTACCAGCGGCTAGGATCGGACCCCAGTTCGACGGCAATTTGATCCAAAAAATCCCGCATCACCTGCGCGCGTTCCTGCGCCAGTGCTCGGCCCCGATCCGTTTGCATTGTGTCGGGCAATTGCAACAGCTTGATCTGGAAATGATCCACGGCATAGGCCTTGTCGTCCAAGGGACGGTGGGCGCCGAACGGGTCGTCCCCATGAAACAGTGCGCCCCCCATCACCCCCGCTGTGGCAAAGCAGCGGGCGATTCCGATCGCGCCCAAGGCCTCGATCCGGTCGGCATCTTGCACGACCTTAGCGAGGTGGGTTTGCGGGGCGATTCCTGCGGAAAAACTGTGCGCTTCAATCGCGTGACAGGCCGCGTCGACTTGTGCTGCATCCAGTCCCAGTCCCAGCAACACGGGTCGGGCCGCGCGTGCAGACAGGGTCGACGCGGTCGCGCGGTCGGGGTGATTTTTGGGCAAGGTGACAAGGTCGTGAAAATAACAGGCCGCCACTAATGTGTCGCGGTCGCAACTGCCGTCCGATATGATCTGCGCATTGGCCCAAACCCGATCCGTATGCGCCACATCGTGGGCGGCGTCACTGCTGGCCTCGGCCACCAGATGCGCCCGCAATCGTGCCTGAAGGGTCATCCGATTCTGCCGCGCACGCCGCCGGTTTGGCCGCGATCCAACAGCAGGTGATCCAAGATTACACAGGCCATCATTGCCTCGCCCACGGGCACTGCGCGAATGCCGACGCAAGGGTCGTGGCGGCCTTTGGTCACCACCTCGGTGGGGGTGCCGTCCATGCGGATCGACTGGCGCGGTGACAGAATCGACGATGTGGGTTTGACGGCAAAGCGCACGACCACGTCCTGCCCTGTGCTGATGCCGCCCAAAATGCCGCCCGCGTGGTTTGACGAATAGGTCGGCTGCCCGTCGTTGCCCATGAAAATCTCATCCGCGTTTTCGCGCCCTGTCAAGGCGGCAGCGGCCATGCCTTCGCCAATCTCAACCCCTTTTACGGCATTGATCGACATCATAGCGGCGGCCAAATCAGTGTCTAACTTGCCATAAACAGGGGCGCCGATGCCCGCGGGCACGCCGCGCGCGACGACCTCGATGATCGCGCCGACGCTGTTGTGATCGTCCTTGCGCAACCACGCGAGGTAGTCATTCCATTCCGCAGCCGCATCTGCGTCAGGACAAAAGAAATCATTTTGGTCGATCTGGTCCCAATCAAGCTTGGAACGGTCTATCTGCTTGGCGCCCATCTGGGTCATGTAGCCGCGAATTTGCACGTTCGGGGCAATCGCCTTGATCGCCTCGCGCGCAACACCGCCTGCGGCCACGCGGGACGCTGTTTCGCGGGCCGAGGACCGCCCGCCGCCGCGATAATCACGCAGCCCGTATTTCTGGTGATAGGTGATATCGGCGTGACCGGGCCGAAAGGTATTGGCGATGTCGCCGTAATCCTTGGACCGCTGGTCCGTGTTTTCGATCATCAGCTGGATGGGTGTGCCAGTGGTCTGGCCCTCAAACACGCCGGACAGGATTTTGACGGCGTCTGCCTCTTGGCGCTGGGTCGTGTTTTTATTCAGGCCGGGGCGGCGTTTATCCAGCCACTGTTGTAGCATCGCGGGGTCTAGTGCCACGCCCGGGGGGCAGCCGTCGACCGTTGCGCCCAAGGCGGGTCCATGGCTTTCGCCCCAAGTGGTGAACCGAAAGAGATGACCAAAACTGTTGATAGACATTGCGCGATGCTCCGTTGTTATCCTTGCGATATTGCATCACGGGCGTTTGGGAAAGCCCCGGACGCTTGACAGTGCCTCATAATGTGGCCGAACTGCCAATATGTTGACCAACCGAGACCTGTTCGAGCTGACCCAAGCCCGTCGTGACCTGCACCGCCGCCCCGAAGTTTCGGGCGACGAGGTGCAGACCGCCGCCTTTATTGCCCAAGCGTTGACCCGCATGAAGCCAACCGATGTCATCAATGGTTTGGGCGGGCATGGTGTTGCAGCGGTGTTTGACAGTGGGGTTGCAGGTCCGACGGTCCTGTTTCGTGCCGAACTGGATGCGCTGCCGATCCACGAAGTTTCCGATGCAGCGTGGCGCAGTCAGATCGATGGCAAGGGGCATCTATGCGGGCATGACGGTCACATGGTGATGCTGCTGGGCCTTGGTCGCCTGTTGTCACGCCAGCCGGTTGCCAAGGGCCGCGCCGTGCTGATGTTCCAACCCGCCGAAGAGGACGGCAGCGGTGCGCGTGCGGTGGTCGCTGATCCCGCCTTTGCGCCGATCGCGCCTGACTATGCCTTTGCCATCCATAATGAACCGGGCCGCGCGTTTGGCCATGTGTCGACCCGTGTCGGATTGATCAATTGCGCCTCGCAGGGGTTGGCAATTTGCCTGTCGGGCAAAACCGCCCACGCGGCCGAGCCTGAGGCGGGGACTTCGCCTGCACCTGCCATTGCCGGGTTGATTCCTGCCTTGGCCGCTTTGGGCACGGGTGGCGCGCTGGATGATGATTTCAGATTGGTCACCGTCACCCATGTGCATATCGGCGAACCTACGTTTGGCATCGCCCCCGCTGACGGGGTGATCTATGCAACACTGCGCGCCGCAGACGACACGAATATGGCCGGAATGGTGCAGGCCGCGCGGGATTTGGCCACGACCGCGGCCCGCGATCACGGGTTGCAGGTGCGGTTCGAGGATCACGATGTGTTTGCCGCGTCGGTCAATGACGCCCAAGCCACCGCCATCGCGCGGGCCGCAATGGATGCGATTGATGTCAGCCACGGCCAAGACGACCTGCCGATGCGCGCATCCGAAGATTTTGGCGTGTTTGGCTGGGGCGCCAAGGCCGCGATGTTATGCCTTGGGCCGGGTGTGGATTACGCCGCCTTGCACAACCCCGATTATGATTTCCCCGATGATCTGATCCCTGTCGGGGTGTCGATCTTTGACCGGATCGCGCGTGATCTATTGGGCACGGCGCCTGCGCATGGCGACGAAGTTAGAGACTAACAAAGCGCCGATCACGATTATCCCGCCTGCGATGGCCCAGACGCCGGGGTGTTCGTTTACCACCATCCAGACCAGAATCGGGGCCAGCACGGATTCGAGCAAGATCAGCAAGGATACTTCGGCGGAACTGATATAGCGCGGTCCGATGGTTAGCAGACAGGTGGCCGCACCAATGAAAACGCCATGCGCAACATATGTCGGCGCAGCCGTTGCAAAGGCGGGAAACGGGTCGACATAGGTCCAGATGATCAAAGCGGACCCAATATAGGCGATGGGTATTGCTGGGATCATCGAGGTGTCTTTGACTTTGCGCACCAATGTCAGCGCCAGCCCGTAGGCTGCCGCTACGTATAGCGCAAATACATCCCCGACCCATGACGCGATCTGGCTCTCGCCGCTGCCATAGGCGATCACGCCCAGCCCGCCCGCCACAGCAAGCATCGTCCAGACCATCCGCCCGCTGACCCGTTCGCCCAGCAAAAGCCAGCTGAACACCATTGCAAACACAGGCATCGCCGCAAAGATGAACACGGCGTTGGCGACGGATGTGTGTTCGATCGCCAGCACAAAGGCCAGCGTCGTGGATCCGATCAGCACGATATAGGTCCAGCCGATCCAACCTGTGCGCAATACAGACGCAAACCCGCGCAGCCCTTGGAACATCAACACGTAGATCAGGACCGATACCCCCGACCCCAAACCGCGCCAGAACGCAGTCACATGCGGATCCCCGCCCAGCAGCCGCACAAACAGCGAATCGGGTGTGACCAACAAAACGCCCAGCGTTGTGATCAGTATTCCTTTGACGTGGTCATTCATGGGTTTGCCTTTTGGGATTTGTCACGCTACCTAAGCCCTACCTCGGGGGGCCTGACAAGGCTGAGATTGCGAAAGCTGACCCGTTGAACCTGAACCGGTTAAGACCGGCGGAGGGAAGGTTGGCAATCATGCTATCCCCCGTTCGCCCGTCGCATTTGGAGGATATGATGAAAAAACCGATCATTCTGACGACTGTCGCGGGACTTGGCATGGCCACTATGGCCGCAGCCGAGACCCCTGTTTTGACAGTTATGACCTACGACAGCTTTGTGTCCGATTGGGGCCCTGGCCCTGCGATCGAGGCGGCCTTTGAAGAAAATTGCGCCTGCGATCTGCAATTCGTCGGTGCCGGCGACGGGGCCGCCCTATTGGCCCGTCTTCAGCTAGAAGGCCCCAAGACAGACGCCGACATCGTGTTGGGTCTGGACACAAACCTGACAGCTGCCGCGCGTGAAACCGGCCTGTTCGCGCCGCACGGCGTCACAGCCGATCTGACCCTGCCGATTGAATGGTCGGACGCCGATTTCCTGCCATTTGACTGGGGTTATTTCGCCTTTGTCGGGAATGCCGGTGCCGAGGCTCCGACATCATTGCGGGCCTTGGCTGACAGCGACGTCAAAGTCGTGATTCAGGATCCGCGGTCGTCCACGCCGGGCTTGGGCCTGATGATGTGGGTCAAGGCGGCATATGGCGACGACGCTGCCCAAATCTGGGCGGATCTGGCGGACAACATTGTCACCGTCACCCCCGGTTGGTCCGAGGCCTACGGGTTGTTCCTAGAGGGCGAGGCCGACGCGGCGTTGTCCTACACCACATCCCCCGCCTATCATCTGATCGCCGAAGAAGACGCGGGCAAGGTCGCTTGGGCGTTCGACGAAGGCCACTATATGCAGGTCGAAGTCGCGGGCAAAGTTGCCACCACAGATGTGCCGGAACTGGCCGATCAGTTCATGGGCTTTATGGTGTCAAACGGGTTCCAATCCATAATCCCGACAACCAACTGGATGTATCCGGCGGTCATGCCGACAGACGGGTTGCCTGCAGGTTTCGATACGCTGGTCACACCACAAACAGCGTTGCTGTTTAGCGCCCAAGAAGCACTGGACGTTCGCGCCGGTGCTTTGGCCGAATGGCGCGCAGCACTGTCCAAATAAACCCACGCTGGCCCGGCGGTATTGCCGCCGGGCTGGTTGTTATGCTGACGCTGGGCACACTGGCGGCAGTGGCCAGTCGTGCGGGTTGGTCCCTGCGTTTGGGCACGGCGGACTGGGCCGCGATCCGGTTTACGGTCATTCAGGCGTTTGTGTCGGCCGCGATCAGTTGCGCGCTGGCCATTCCTGTCGCCCGCGCATTGGCGCGGCGCCGGTTTTGGGGGCGCTCTGCGGTCATCACCTTGTTGGGTGCGCCGTTTTTGCTGCCTGTTATCGTGGCCGTTTTTGGTCTGCTCGCGGTGTTTGGCCGTGGCGGAGTGTTAAACGACGGGTTGGCGGCGATGGGGTTGCCGACAATGTCGATTTACGGGTTTCACGGGGTCGTCTTGGCCCATGTTTTTTTCAACCTGCCATTGGTCACGCGCCTGTTGCTACAGGGGTGGTTGGCTATTCCGGCCGAGCGGTTCCGCCTTGCGGCCAGCCTAAACGCCCCGATTGGTCGCCTGTTAGAATGGCCTATGCTGCGGGCCAGTTTACCGGGTGCGTTTTTGGTCGTGTTCCTGATTTGCCTTACAAGCTTTGCCGTGGCGCTGACATTGGGCGGCGGGCCGCGTGCGACGACAGTCGAATTGGCAATCTATCAAGCCCTGCGGTTCGAATTTGATCTGGGCCGCGCGGCTTTGTTGGCGTTGGTGCAATTTTGCCTATGCGCGCTAGCCGCCGTGGTTGCGTGGCGTGTCAGCCTGACCGGCGGCATGGGCACTGGTTTGGACCGTGTTGTGCACAGATGGGACGGGTCGCGCGTTTTGGATGCCGCGGCCATCGGGCTGGCGGTGGTGTTTCTAGCCTTGCCATTGGCGATGATCGTCTGGCGCGGCATCGGAGGATTGACCGAGATGCCTGCGGACATCTGGCGGGCCGCAGTCCGGTCGATTTTTGTGGCGGTGACGTCGGCGGCACTGTGCATCATGACGGCGCTGGCGCTGGCCTTGCGCGGTGGTGTGACGGTGTCGGTGGTCGGGGTTTTGCCGCTGGCTGCGTCATCCTTGGTCGTGGGAACCGGTCTGTTCATTCTGATTTACCCGCTTGCCAGCCCGACCGAATGGGCGTTGGTCGTCACAGCCGTGGTAAACGCGACGCTGGCGTTGCCATTTGGATTGCGCACAATCACCCCGTCCGTCGATGCCGTTGCCCGCGACTATGCGCGCCTGGGTGCCAGTCTGGGCATGAGTAGGGTGACTTGGGTGACCCGCATTGTGATCCCGCGTATCAGGCAGCCATTGGGGTTTGCTGCAGGTTTGGCCGCCGCCTTGTCGATGGGAGATTTGGGCGTTGTCACATTGTTCGCGGGCAACGACCAAGAAACCCTGCCACTGGCAATGTATCGCCTGATGGGGGCCTATCAAATGCAGGCCGCAGCAGGTGCGGGTGTGTTATTGTTGGGTCTAACGCTGGGCGTGTTCTGGCTGTGCGACCAAGGAGGAAGACGAAATGCTGACCTTTGATGGCCTTAAGATCCGGCAAGGTGATTTTTCGTTGTCGGCGGATGCACGGTTTTCCGCTGGGTGTATTGCCGCGGTCATGGGGGCATCTGGCGCCGGCAAGTCGACGTTGTTGGGTGCTGTTGCGGGGTTTAGCGAGGTCGCCGAAGGGTCTATTTCGTGGGACGGTTCTGTCATCTCTGACCTGCCACCCGGTCGGCGCCCCGTATCGATCCTGTTCCAAGACAATAATCTGTTCCCGCATTTGACAGTGGCGCAGAACATCGCCTTGGGTGTGGCTGGCAAAACGACCGCCCCTGCGGTGGTGATCGCCCAAGCGCTTGATGCGGTGGATCTGGCCGGTTTCGAAAACCGCAAGCCCGCGCAATTGTCGGGTGGCCAACAAAGCCGCGTCGGCATTGCCCGCATGTTGGTATCGAAGCGCCCCGTTCTGCTGCTGGATGAACCCTTTGCCGCCCTAGGCCCCGCGCTGAAGACCGAGATGCTGGCGCTGACCCGCCGTATCCTAGCGGATGAGCGGGGGATCACAGTGTTGATGGTCACCCACGACCCATCCGACGCCCAAAGCTGTGCAGATACCGTGGCATGGATCGAAGACGGACGACTAACCCCGCCCCGCCCGACGGCAGAGGTGTTTGCCGATCCGCCTGATGGGATGAAGACCTATCTGGGGGCCATGGGTTAAAGCCTACGCCCAAGAGAGGGTTTTGCAAGTGTGCCCCGCATCCGTGTCAGAAACGCAAAAGGCCCACCAGATTGGCGGGCCCTTTTTATTTCAACCGATCACCGGGATCAGTGTTTTTTCTTGTGCGGCGCCCAGAGACGTTTGTTTGTCAGGTAAAGCAAGACAGACAGGATCGCGAGGAACAGAACACCGGTCAGGCCGGCCTGCTGACGCGCCATCATTTTGGGTTCGGCTGCCCACATCAAGAAGGCTGCGACATCCTCGGCCTCGTGATGCAAATCGTTGGAATGACCATCGTCAAATTCAACATCTTCGCCATAAAGCGGCTGGGACATGCCAATCCAGGACCCAGGATACTTGTGGCTGCCGTCCTCGTATTTGCATTCTTCGGGATAGCCACCAGACGCAAAAGCCGAGTTATAGGTGCCGTCGAAATCCTCTGGCGCGCAGTCGGGTGCTTCTTCGTAGCCGACCATCAGGGATGCGATGTATTCTGCGCCGCCCATGCCTTTGAACAACTGGTTCAGGCCAGTGCCGTAAGGACCGTGAAAGCCTGCACGTGCCTTGGCCATCAGCGACAGATCAGGGGCGTCGGCGCCGGTCACCGCGGGAAATTTATCCGCCGGTGTCGCGGTGCGGAAGTCGCCTTCGCCATCGTTTAGCGCCGGGTCGAACACTTCGTATTGGGCGGCATAGGCCCGCATCTGATCTTCGGGCAGGCCAACGCCGCCTTCGTCATGCAGGGTGCGGAACGCCACCAGTTCCAGACCGTGGCATGCGGAACATACCTCGGTATAGACTTTTAGGCCGCGCTGAAGCTGGTTCTGGTCGTAGGCACCAAATGGACCCTCGAACGAAAAGTCGAAGTCTTCGATGTGGGTTTCGGACCCAGCGCCGTGTGAAACGGTCGCAGACACAGCCATAACAGCGGCAAGGGTAAGTTTACGGATCATTGTCATTGTCCCTTCTATCACTCGGACTTGGTGGCGTCGCCACCACCGTAGTGCGCGTTAAAGTCGTCTTCGATTGTGGCTGGTGGTGTCAGCGGCTTCTCGATCACGCCAAGCAATGGCAGGATCACGAGGAAGTAAGCGAACCAGTAAGCCGCGCCGATCAGCGAAATCCAGTCGTATGGGAATTCGGCAGGGCGGGCGCCGGCCCACATCAACACGATAAAGTCCACGACTAGCAGTGCAAACCACCATTTGAACATCGGGCGATAGCGACCGGACCGGACGCTGGATGTGTCCAGCCATGGCGCCAGTGCCATCACGGCAATCGCACCGAACATCGCCAGCACACCAAAGAATTTGGCGTCGATGATGCCGAACGACAGGAAGTTCACGATCTGGACGACCCAGACATCTGCAGTGAACGCACGCAAAATTGCGTAGAACGGCAGGAAATACCATTCGGGCACAATGTGCGCAGGTGTCGCCAGCGGGTTGGCCGGGATATAGTTGTCAGGGTGGCCCAAGTAGTTAGGCATAAAGCCGACAACTGCCATAAATACGGTCAGGATCACGGCCAGCGCGAACAGGTCCTTGATCACAAAGTAAGGCCAGAACGGCAGCGTGTCTTTTTTGACTTCTTCTTTGGAGCCGCGACGCACCTCAACCCCTGTCGGGTTGTTGTTGCCAGTGTGGTGGAACGCCCAGATGTGAACGATCACTAGGCCGGCAATGATGAACGGCAGCAGATAGTGCAGCGAGAAGAAGCGGTTCAGAGCAGGTTGGCCAACGGCGCCCGCGCCCAGCAGCAATGTCTGGATGCTTTCGCCGACAAACGGGATCGCGCCGAACAGGCCGGTGATCACGGCTGTGCCGTGGAACGACATCTGGCCCCATGGCAGAACGTAACCCATAAAGCCCGCGCCCATCATCATCAGGTAGATCAACATACCGATGATCCATGTGATTTCGCGAGGTGCCTTATAAGACCCGTAATACAGGCCGCGGAAGATGTGCGCATAGACCGCCACAAAGAACAGCGACGCGCCGTTCATATGGAAGTAGCGGATCATGTGACCGCCGTTGACGTCACGCATGATGTGTTCAACCGACGTGAACGCCAGATCAACATGTGGCGTGTAGTGCATCACCAGAACGATGCCCGTCACGATCTGCAGCGCCAGTGTGAATGTCAGGACAATGCCCCAGATCCACATCCAGTTCAGG
>CAXIAS010000018.1:0-32379 GCA_964022195.1 uncultured Roseobacteraceae bacterium | reverse complement strand
CGACCTATCGATTATGAGTCGATCGCTCTAACCAACTGAGCTACCGCGCCAACGTCGCCCCAATTAGGCAATGGTCGGGTGGCTGTCAAACCGATTCTTGGTTTCCAGATACGATTTGTCCAATTAGAGTTTGTGGCACGCAATCTGGAGGCCAAATTGGGCGATAAATCGTGGGAATTCTGGATCGACCGTGGCGGCACGTTTACAGACGTGGTTGGGCTGCACCCTGACGGGCAGACGGTGACACACAAACTGTTGTCAGAGAATCCCGAGAGATACGCCGACGCCGCGGTGCAAGGCATTTATGATTTGATGGGAACCGACACGCCAGAGGCGGGTAGCATCCGTGCCGTCAAAATGGGGACAACAGTTGCCACGAACGCATTGCTTGAACGCAAGGGCGAGGACGTCTTGCTTTTGATCACGGCGGGGTTTCGCGATCTGCTGCGGATCGGCTATCAATCGCGCCCGCGCTTGTTCGATCTGGATATCCAGCGGCCCGAACTGTTGTATTCGGATGTGGCCGAGGTCAATGAGCGATTGGATGCCCAAGGTGATGTCGTGCGCCCATTAGACCGTCTTGGCGCCCGAGCGGCGTTGCAGTCCGCCTATGACGCGGGCACGCGCGCCGTGGCGATTGCGTTTTTGCATGGGTATTTGAACCCCGCCCATGAGCTGACGGTCGCTAAGTTGGCGCGCGACATCGGGTTCACCCAAGTATCGGTATCCCATCAAGTTTCGCAATTGGCCAAACTGGTTGGTCGTGGCGATACCACGGTCGTTGACGCCTATCTGTCGCCCATATTGCGTCGCTACGTCGATCAGGTCGCCGGCGCGCTGGATGTGGGTCATATCTGCGAACGGCTGCTGTTCATGCAATCGAACGGCGGGCTGACCGACGCGCAGTTATTTCAAGGCAAAGACGCAATCCTGTCGGGCCCTGCGGGTGGCATTGTCGGCATGGTCAAAACAGCCCAAGCCCAAGGCTACGACCGGTTGATCGGCTTTGACATGGGCGGCACCAGTACGGATGTCAGCCACTATGCTGGGCAGTTTGAGCGCAGTTTCGAGACCGAAGTTGCAGGCGTGCGGATGCGCGCCCCGATGATGGATATTCACACAGTTGCAGCCGGTGGCGGGTCGATTTGTTCGTTCCGCGATGGCCGGTTTCAGGTAGGTCCCGAAAGTGCCGGCGCAGATCCGGGCCCTGCCTGCTATCGCCGTGGCGGACCGCTGACTGTGACCGATTGCAACGTCATGCTGGGCAAATTGTCGCCCGCGCATTTTCCGGCTGTTTTCGGCCCCGACGGTGATCTGCCGCTAGATGCCGAAATCGTCGCCCAAAAGTTCGCAACCCTCGCCCGCGAGGTTGCGGCCGCAACCGACGAGCCGCCGCGCGATCCGGCTGATTTGGCCCAAGGTTTTCTGCGCATTGCGGTCGACAACATGGCCAATGCGATCAAGAAAATCAGTGTGCAACGCGGCCACGATGTCACCGGCTATACCTTGCAATGTTTTGGCGGGGCAGGCGGGCAACATGCGTGTCTGGTCGCGGACGCATTGGGCATGGCACGTGTCTTTGTTCACCCGCACGCGGGTGTTTTGTCCGCGTATGGCATGGGATTGGCCGAGGTGCGCGCGCTGCGCGAAGTGCAGGTCGATTTGCCGATCGCAGCTATGGATGCGGCGCAAGCTGCTCTTGATACAATTTCCGCTGCGGCACGTGCAGAAGTGACCGGACAGGGGTTCGCCGACGTCACACTGCTACCGCAAGCCCACCTACGCTATGACGGGTCACACCAGCCACTTGCTGTGACCTTTGGTGATGTCCACGCGATGCAAGCCGAGTTTGAGGTCGCGCACCATCAGCGGTTTGGTTTTACCTCGCCTGAACGTGCGGTGCTGTTTGACATGGTCAGTGTCGAAGCCGTCGGCGCAAGCCCGACGCCGCCGGAAATCCCCGTGCCAGAGGCATCGGGGGTTCCTGAGGCAGTAGATACTGTCTTGGTCGCATTGCCTGATGGCCTGCAGCCGACGCCAGTATTTCAGCGAGGCGCATTAGGGCAGGGGCAGACGGTCGCTGGTCCTGCGATTATCTTGGAACCCACCGGCACCAATATGGTGGAACCAGGCTGGGAGGCACGGGTGGACGGCGCGGGCAATCTGATTCTGACCCGTATTGCGGCCGCCGCACGCCCCGCCGCGGCAGGCACCAAGGCCGATCCGGTTGTGCTAGAGGTGATGAGCAACCTGTTCATGTCTGTTGCCGATCAGATGGGGGCCACGCTGGCCAACACCAGCTGGTCGGTCAACATCAAGGAACGATTGGATTTCTCTTGTGCGATTTTTGACGCCAATGGCGATCTGGTTGCCAATGCGCCGCATGTGCCTGTTCATCTAGGGTCAATGTCCGACAGTATCAAAACGATCATGCGTCTGCGTCCCGACGCGGTTGAGGGCGATGCCTATATGCTAAATTCGCCCTACAATGGCGGCACCCATTTGCCAGACGTGACCGTGGTGACGCCGGTGTTTGTAGATGGGGCGCCCGCGTTTTGGCTGGGTAGTCGCGGACACCATGCTGATATCGGGGGGCGCACCCCGGGATCAGGGCCACCTGACAGCACCCATATCGAGCAAGAGGGGATCTTGATCGATAACTTCCAACTTGTTGCAGGCGGACGCATTCAAGATACCCAAGCCCGCGAACTCTTGGCATCAGGGCCTTACCCATGCCGCAACATTGATCAAAATATGGCCGATCTAAAGGCACAAGTTGCCGCCAACGAAACTGGCAGGCGCGCGTTACAAAAAGTCTGTGCAGATTACGGACCCGATGTTGTGACCGCTTATATGAGCCACGTGCAGGACAACGCCGCCGAGAGCGTCGCGCGGGCGATCGCATCGCTGCAAAGCGGGAATTTCACTTATCGGATGGACGAAGGACAACAGATCAAAGTGGCATTGCGCATCGACGCGCAGGCCCGCCGCGCCGTCGTCGACTTTACCGGCACGTCGGCGCAGCATAGCGGCAACTACAACGCGCCGTTCGCGGTGTGCCGTGCGGTGGTCCTATATGTGTTTCGTTGCCTTGTTGGATCTGACATTCCACTAAACGAGGGTTGTCTGAGGCCAATTGACATCATCGTGCCTGACGGCACGTTTTTGAACCCGACCTATCCGGCAGCGGTCATTGCGGGCAATACCGAAGTGTCACAGGCGGCCTGTAACGCGCTGTTCGGGGCGCTCGGGGTCGTGGCATCTGCTCAGGCCACAATGAATAATTTCATCTGGGGAAATGCAGATTTCCAAAACTATGAGACAATTGCAGGTGGCACAGGTGCGGGCCCGGGGTTCAATGGTTGCGATGCCGTCCAAAGTCACATGACAAACACCCGCATGACTGACCCGGAAATACTGGAGAAGCGTTTCCCTGTCCGGTTAGAGGCGTTTGGCATTGCGGATAAAACTGGTGGCTCAGGGCAATGGCGCGGCGGACATGGCGCGCGGCGCGTGATGCGGTTCCTTGTGCCTGTCACGGTGACTACGCTGTGTTCGCACCGTGTTGTGCCTCCGTTCGGCGCCGCTGGCGGCCGCGACGGTCATGTTGGCCAAAACAGGGCAGTGTTCGAGGATGGCAGAACAGAGGTTTTGCGCGGCAACGACGAGATTGATTTGCCTGCCGGTGCAATTTTTGAGATGCGCACACCGGGCGGTGGCGGTTGGGGGCCCATGGGCTAAAGCCCATGGTGACACAACAAACCCAACCTTGCGCCTTGTGGATACGTGGGGCCCCAAGGCACTACGGTCCGGACAACCAGCGGAAACAAGATCAAAAAGAACGGGAGAAATGGAATGGCGAACGGGTATCTGACAACCCATGTTTTGGACACGGCGATTGGCCGTCCTGCGGCGGGCATGAAAATCGATCTGTTCCGGATTGAACACGGGCAATGGCGCCATTTGGTCAGTGCGATGACCAACACCGACGGCCGTACTGACGGGCCGATATTACCCGCTGACACCTTTGCCGTTGGACAATACGAGCTGCTGTTTTACGCGGGTGATTATCTGAACAAGCTTCGACCGGGTCAAAGCGGGCACCGGTTTCTGGATCAAATTCCGATCCGCTTCGGAATCGCGGATCGGGATCAACACTATCACGTCCCGCTTTTGTTGACGCCGTTCAGCTATTCCACATATCGCGGCAGTTAATAGCCGTCGATCTTCCAGCGGGTCGTTTGGGTGTAGATGTCACCTTCGTCCAGCCGGATCGACGGAAATCCGCGGTGATTGGGCGCATCAGGCCAGCTTTGCGCCTCGAGAGCAAGCGCATGATAGGGTTTAAGGGACGTGCGCCCGTCATAGATCTGCAGGCCGGTTTCCGTCGTGCCCATGGTAAGGCGAATGCCGGTTTTTCCTGTTAGGACGGCCACATCCCGAAGATCGCGCCGGCCTGTCGACAGGCAAAAATTATGATCCAACGCGGGTGCTGACGGGGTCAGATTGGCGCCACTTCGCAGGTCCATATCGGTGCCGTGGACATCAGCGATTTCGCCCGTGGGCAGGTTGTCGGCATCCGTCGGAAGATATCTGTCGGCATGAACCAAAAGACGGTGTCCCACCCAACTGTCAGAGCCGTCGAGGTTCCAATAACTATGGTTGGCAAAATTGAACATCGTCGTGTTGTAGCTGGTGGCGGTCACGGTCATGGTCAATGCGGCTGGCGCGGTCACGCGATAGGTCACGCGAATGATCCGGTGTCCGGGCAACCCGGCGGCACCGTCGGGCATGTCCAACCCCAGCGTTATTTGATCGGAGCTGTGTTCGATCACGTTCCAGACTTGCCGGTGTGTCCCTTCTGACCCGGAATGGAGGTGGATGCGGCCGCCCTGATTGCGTTCCAATTCATACATCATGCCAGCGATCCGCACCCGAGCAGTGCCGATCCGGTTGGCAATTGGCCCAATCAACGGCCCGTGGTGTTTGAATTTGCCTAGATAGTCGTCCAGCGTTTCCCCGCCCGGCGTCAGGGAGTAGTCCACTCCGGCAATCCGCAAATCGCGCAGGATAGCCCCGTGGGTCAGAACCTCAACACTGATGTCGCCTGCGCCGATCGTGTGGCTGTGGACGTGTTGCCCGTCAGGGCGGGTTCCAAATTGCTGCATTGAGATATCCTATTTGATTTGGCGGTAGGCGGCAGCTAGACCCGCTAACGTGATGGCGTCAGCTTTGACTTGGGTCGCGGGGGCCGCTTGTAATTCCAACGCGCGCACATACAGCGCGGCCAGCGGTCCGGCCCCGATCACAGCGATTTGCTGGCCCAGCCAGTAGGGTTTCGCACCTGCCAGCTCTGCCCCGATGAGCAGGCCCGACAGACGGGCGCGGGCCGAGGCGTCTGGCAAGTCGTTTAGCAGGCCATTTGCCCGTATTGAAAACAGGTAGGCCGCGACCCGTTCGGGCCGCGCCATCGCATCCGAGACGCCTGCGTCAAACGCCGCCGCGTCCCAGCCATCAGTGCCGACCAGGTGTTGCAAGGCCGTGTGGCCCGCAATCGCGTCCAACAACTCACCGGTCATAAATGTTTGAAAGCTGACCACCTCTTGGGCGCTGATATGGGCCCATTTGGTATGGGTGTCTGGCAAGCAGATGACCCCACCCCAATTCGGGTTCAAGGACAGGAACCCGGCTATTTGGGTTTCTTCGCCGCGCATGACATCGGCAGGGTTCGCTTGCTTTAACCCTGCGATGATATGCACATCGAGGGAGCTGTCAGGTTTGGTGAACCCGCCCGGCGTAGGCTGGCATGGCACGGCGGCATAGGGCGCCTCAATCCAGCCGTGGCGTGCGCCGACCATGCCGCAGGCGACAATCGGCACGTCTGTGGCCCAATGCCCGATGGTGTCGTGTAGGGCGTCTTGGAATTGATCCGCGCCAAGTCGATCAGTGCCCTGATCCGATCGGGCCTCGTCCAAAATACGACCATCTGAGCTGAGCGCCCACGCTCGCATATCTGACGCGCCCCAGTCGACGGCTATCCAAGCAGGTGAGATCATCGCGCTATCCTTGTTTGGTGTTAGCGCCGTCATACCCCATCGAGGATCGAATGGAAAAGCCTTGCTACGAAAAACGCCCCGACCATTTGGCGGGGCGTTTTGATCTTAGCGTTTGCCGTAATACAGGCCGACGACATGTTCGGCTTGGGCAAAGAATAACCAACGCAGGGTCAGCACACCTGCAATGTGGCAAAGCACAGCTAACGCGGCAAGGATGTGGCTGTGAACCAGCAGCAACAAAACAGGCGCGACAAAACCCAAGAGCAACGCGATGATCCGCAGCTTGAGCGCGTGTTTGCGACCGACCTCGTGGATGAATTCGCGCATCAAATAGTTGGTGCCGGTATGCGGCGGCTCGAACGCGCGCACCGTGCCGATGTGCCCTAGGCCTGTCGCGGATTTGAGCGTGGTGCCCGACGCAAGGAACCGGCCGTCACCGTGGAACCATGCGAAGGCCTGCAAGGCGCCAGCCATGATCAAGAGCGGGATGGCGGTGGACACGCGCCCCGACAACAACGCGCCGCCAGCTAGTGACAGGATCAGGAACAGGGCGGGTGTCGTCCAGTGTTTCCATCGCGGCACGGTAGCCATCTGCGCATAGATCATCGAGGTGGTGAACACAGTGGCGATTGCGCCCAATGCCCCTAGCCATCCGAGGATTGCCCAGGATGTGTCCAAGAACACAAGGCCCGCGCCAAACAGCGCCATGACCAATAGGGTGGCCACAGCACAGATGCCTTCACGAGACAGCCAAGAGCTGCGCCATTGGCTAAACGCCTTGAGGAACCGTTCTGGGTGCCCAAGGTGGAATGTGGACGCAAGCAGGCCACCCACGGCCATGATGTAGGCGATCGCGAAAAAGACAAAGGCGACCCACCCTTTGGGTGGGGTGGCGTCGATGCCGAGCCAGAACAGCAGTCCAAAGCCCATGCCAGAGAAGGTCGTGAATAGGATAACTGATGGTGCAGGATGCATTATTTCGCTCCTCCGGGTAGGGATGACAGGGCCTTGTCCAGCCAACCGACAAAGCCTTTGCCGTCTTGGGCAATGGGCTCGAGGTAGGGCGCAAGAATGTCAAACTCCGGCTCTACGTCCTTGGGGCGTGGCGGCAGGTATTTGTTGGTGGGTTTGGTGCCTTGTTCGGGCATCAAATCGAACCCGCCGCGTTCAGCCACAAGGATCGACACATCTGATGTCTCGTCCGCCAAATCGCCAAAGTGGCGTGCGCCGGCAGGGCAGGTCCGCACGCAGGCGGGCTGGCGGTCTTCTTCGGGCAGGTTTTCGTTGTAGATGCGGTCAACGCACAGGGTGCATTTTTTCATCACGCCTTCTTTGGCGTCCAGTTCGCGCGCGCCGTATGGGCAGGCCCACGCGCATAGTCCGCAACCGATGCAATCGCTCTCGTTCACCAGAACAATGCCGTCTTCAGAGCGCTTGTAGCTGGCGCCTGTCGGGCAAACAGTGACGCAAGGCGCGTCATCGCAATGCAGGCAGGATTTTGGAAAATGGATCAGTTGGGCGGCACCTGCGTCCGGTTGAACCTCATAGCTGTGCACTCGGTTCAGGAACGTGCCCGAAGCCGCCCCCGAGTAGGCATTTTGGTCCGACAATGGCGCGCCGTAATTTTCAGTGTTCCAGCCTTTGCACGACACGACGCAGGCATGGCAGCCCACACAAGTGTCGAGGTCGATAACAAGGCCGAGTTTCTTGGTGGTGGTTTGGGGTAGTTGGGTCATATTGTGATCCCCTGATATGCCGGAGCCTCCGGCGGGAGTTTGTTTTCCAAGATGAAGGACAGTTGCGGATTGGCGTCCGCGTCCCATGTGGCGACGAACCAGACGAAAGAGCCGATCATCAAGGCAAGAAAGGCGAAGATAAGGGCGAGGGTGCGGGTCATGATGGGGACTCCGTTAGAGGGATAATCGCCCGCCAGAGCAGCGCGGCGATTACGGACAGGGCCGCAAGGATCGGCAGCCATATTGGCAACTCACCGGGGGACACGGCCAGTCCCGCCCGGATCAATAGGGCAGAATTGAGGGTCAGGACGCAAAGGTAGAAAACCCCGAAGAGAGCGGCCATAGGTGCGATAAGGGCTCCAATTGAGGAGGTCGTCAGTGCCAGAAGGCCGCCGGTGGTCAGCAAGGGGGCGATGATCGTCAGATCAAGGGCCGCCACCAGTCGAAACACCGGTTCGTCCGTCGGAAGTTCTGCGCCCAGAAAAGTGTCACCGAACCAAAACGCGAGCCAGACTGCGCCAAGGCATAGGCCGATGAGCGCGAGGCCCGCGCCGGATATCCGGCCGGCAACGGGACTCAGGCGGGCGTGACGTAGGCTGTCGCCGATTGGGCCAAGAAGGGCCACGCATAGAATTGAGCCTGCCAGAAGGACGATTGCTGCATAAAGCGGAAAAGCCGCATTCAGGACCGCACCGAGCAGGTAGAACAGGCCGTTGTAAAACGCAAAACACAAGGCGGCGAGGACAAAGGCCGCAGCCTTGGCCGAGCGGGTCTTTTGCCACCGCAAGAATCCCGCCAGCAGTAGCGGCATGACAAACAGCAATGTGATCAGGTCATTGCCGAACCAGGCAACGGCGATCCAGCCGCCGTCGTTGTATAGGGACGGCACCAAGAGGCCCCATAGGCCCTGCACACCCATGGCCACCGCAACGAGCGGTATCCCGAGCCGAACCCAGAAGGTGGGGGTGTCGTGGGTCATTTTCCCACCTTCCATGCTTGGTCCTTGGGGCCTGTTCCGACAGGCGATTTGATCGGCGGCAGCTCTGGTTGGGCTTCGTTCGGGGTGACCGATTTTTCAATTTTCACCCGCAGGTCGAACCACGCGGCTTGACCCGTGATCGGGTCGGAGTTGGCCCAACGCAGACCGTCGCCTTTGGGTGGCAACAACTCGTGGATCAGGTGATTGAGCAAGAAGCCTTTGGTGGCTTCCGATGCATCATTTTCCAGCGCCCAAGCGCCTTTGCGTTTGCCGATCGCGTTCCACGTCCAGACGGTGTCTTTGTTCAGCGAGGCCTGATGTGCGACAGGGACCGTGATCGAGCCGTGGGTCGAGCTGACCCGCGCCCAGTCGCCGTCTTCAAAACCGTTGGCTTCCCAAATCGCGGTCGGCACATAGAGCGGGTTATGCCCGTGGATTTGACGTAGCCACGCGTTTTGCGTGCCCCAGCTGTGGTACATCGCCATTGGTCGCTGCGTCAGCGCGTGGATGGGATATTCGACAGGGTCGACATGGCCGTCCTCGAACGGTGGATACCAGATCGGCAGAGGATCCATCGTCGCTTTGACCTGACCGCGTAGGTGTTCGGGCGGTTGCACGGAACCTATGCCTTCCGCTGCGGCTTGGAATTTGCGCATCGGTTCGACGTAAAGCTGAAAAATATACGGCTGAACTGCGTCGTAGAATCCCATTTTGACGGCCCAGTTTTGGTAGTCCATCGAGAACGGTTTGTAATAGGCGGCATTTTCGGGGACATGTTCGATCCAGAAGCCGCCGTTTTCAATGTAGTTGTCGATCTGGCTTTCGTTGACCTCGCCGCGCCCGCCTTGCAGGCCGTTTTCGCCCGTGCGGAAGCCGGCAAGCGGGCCAATGCCCGGACGGCGGATGTGGTTGGTGATATAGTCGGCGTAGTCCTGATATTTCTGGCTGCCGTCTTCGTTCACAAATCCGGGCAGGCCGAGGCGCGCACCAAGGTCACACAGCACTGATTGAAAACCGCGCACATCGCGGTCGGGTTCGACTACAGGCCAGCGGATCGCGTCGGCAACACCGTCCGCTTCGCAGATAGGACGGTCGAGCAGTGAGATACAGTCGTGCCGTTCCAGATAGGTAGTGTCGGGCAGGATCAGGTCGGCATAGGCCACCATTTCTGAAGAATAGGCGTCCGAGTAAATGATGTTCGGGATCACATAAGACCCGTCTTCATTTGTGTCGGTCAGCATGTCGATCACGCCGCCTGTGTTCATGGAAGAGTTCCACGACATGTTGGCCATATACATGAACAGCGTGTCGACCTTATACGGGTCGCCCGCATGCGCGTTCGAGATCACCATATGCATCAAACCGTGGGCCGACATCGGGTTTTCCCATGTATAGGCTTTGTCGATGCGGGTGGCAGAGCCATCGGGTTGCAGCAGTAGGTCCTCTGGTCCTTGGACATACCCCAGATGCGGGCCGTCGAGGGCGGCACCGGGTGTGACCTTGCCGTGGGGTTTTGGGTGGGCCGTTGCGGGTTTCGGATATGGCGGTTTGAACCGCATGCCGCCGGGCACCTCGACCGAGCCTAGGATGATTTGCAGGATGTGCAGCGCGCGGCAGGTTTGGAACCCGTTGGAATGCGCCGAAATCCCGCGCATGGCGTGGAACGACACGGGGCGGCCGACCATTTTGTCGTGCTTTTTGCCTCGGAAGTCGGTCCATGGGCGATCCAGCTCAATCGCTTCGTCGAATGCTACGCGGGCCAGATCAGCGGCCAACGCGCGGATGCGTTGGGCAGGAATGCCGCAGCGGTCGGCGACGGCCTCGGGTGTGTATTCATCGGACAGGTATTTGTCGGCCATCTGGTGGAACACGGGGCGGTGGGTCACGCCCTTGTGGCGGTACGTCGCAGAGAGATCAGGTTCGACCCCTTTGCCGTTCCAAGGGGCCAGATCACCGGAGTTGCGGTCGATGACCTGCGGTTGGCCATCGGCGTCGCGCAGGAACAGGCCGAACTGATCGGACTTGGGGTCCTCATTCACCAAGACTGAGGCATTGGTAAAGCGGCCAAGGTAATCGAGGTCGATTTTGCCCGCTTTCATCAGGCAATGCACCATCGCAAGGATGAACAGGCCGTCGGTGCCGGGCGTGATGCCGACCCAATCGTCGGCCACAGCGTTATAGCCGGTGCGGATCGGATTGACGCCAATCATGCGCGCGCCGCGTTCCTTGATCTTGCCGATGCCCATCTTGATCGGGTTGCTGTCGTGGTCTTCGGCGACGCCGAACAGCATAAACAGTTTCGTGTGGTCCCAATCAGGCTGGCCAAATTCCCAGAACGCGCCGCCCATCGTGTAGATGCCGGCGGCGGCCATATTCACCGAACAAAAGCCGCCGTGGGCTGCGTAGTTTGGCGTGCCAAACCCTTGCGCCCAAAAGGATGTGAATGATTGCGATTGGTCGCGACCGGTAAAGAACGCGAGCTTTTCTGGCCCGCTCTCACGAATAGGTGCAAGCGTGTTAGTGGCGATGGTTAGCGCCTCTTCCCAGCTGATTTCCTCAAACTCGCCCGACCCGCGCGGGCCGACCCGTTTCAGGGGCGCGCGCAGGCGCGATGGCGCGTTGTGCTGCATGATGCCGGCGGACCCTTTGGCGCAGAGCACACCTTGGTTAACGGGGTGGTCTTTGTTGCCCTCGATATAGGCGACCTTACCGTCTTTCATGTGGACGTTTATGCCGCAACGGCAGGCACACATATAGCAGGTCGTCTTGCGAACCTCGTCGGACACTTTTGGCGAAAGGTCTATGTTGGGTTGGTCCAAGGACATTGGCGTTCCTTTCAGGTCAGCATTGTTCGGATCAGACGTGCCATGGCGCGTCGGGTCAAGTGAGGCAGGCCGTTCTGACGGCCCGAGTGTGTGCGCATGGGGTCGGGCTGGTGCAACAATACGGTCATGCAGCCCCCATCAGTGTTAAGGCATCGCGGGCGATGGCTTTTTCTTCGTCAGCGGTGATGACATGCACGGGCAAGTCGCCAAAACACGCAAGGTGGTCCATTATCCGGTCGCGGATTGGGCGCGCATTTTCGCCGATGCCACCGGTGAATGCGACCGCATCCACCCCCCCCATTGCGACAATCGCGCTACCAGCGTGGCGCGCGGCCCAATAACAGAAATGATCGACCGCGAATTTCGCGGCTTCGTCGTCGCGGTTCAGCAGATTGCGCATGTCGTTGTCACCCGCCAACGCCTGAAGTCCGGAATTGCGGTTCAACATGCGGTCGGCCTCAATTTCACCCAAAGCTTGGGAAATGCGCAATACAGCAGCACCGTCGATATCGCCTGATCGCGTGCCCATTGTCAGACCCGACAACGGCGAGTAACCCATCGATGTGGCGACGGATTTGCCGTCCAGAATGGCACATAGCGACGCGCCGTTGCCCAGATGCATAGCCATCAGCCGGTGCGGCAATGCCGCCCCGAATTCTGCGACCATGTTGGCGTAGCTAAGCCCGTGAAACCCGTAGCGGCGAATGCCCGCGTCATGCTGCGTTTGTGGAATGGCATAGCGCGTGGCCACGTCCGGTTTGGTCGCGTGAAATGCCGTGCCAAAGCTGGCAAATTGCGCAAGATCGGGGGCTTTGTTTTGTAGTGCATAGATCCCCGCCAGATTGTTGGGGTTGTGCAGCGGGGCCAGCGGCACGACGCTCTCGATGGCGGTGATGACATGTGGCGTCAGTTCGGCTGGTTGGGTCAGGATGGTGCCGCCATGCACGACGCGGTGCGCGGCGGCTGACAATTTGTCCACTGTTATCCCAGCCGCCGCCAGCGCGGCGAGCATCTGAGCCAATGCATCTGCATGGTCGCGGGTGATCGTGGTTCTGGCCGTATCGCCCAGCCTGATCCGGCCTTCACCGCCGACAGCCGTCACCGATCCGCTAACAACGGATTTCAGGTCGGGGGTGAATACCTCGACCTTTAGTGACGACGATCCCGCGTTGAGGACTAGGATCATTTTGGCAATCCACAGCTAATCGCGGCCAGCGCCGCCGAGGCGATGCGCGCAGCTGCAGGGTCGGCGCGGGATGTCAAAAGGATGGGCACTTTTGCGCCAGTGACGATGCCTGCCGCACAGCCCCCTTTCAGGTAAACAAAGGCTTTGAACAAGGCGTTACCAGCGACGATATCAGGCACCACAATTGCATCGGCTTGTCCGGCGACGGGGTCGTCGGACAGCCCCTTGGTCGTGGCGGCATCTGGCGACATGATCAGGTCAAACGCCAACGGGCCGGATACATCGGCATTGGTGACGTTGCGCGCGGCCCAATCGGCCAGTGCCTTGCCATCCATTGAGGACGGAACCGACGGGATCGCGCTTTCGGTGGCCGATAGGATCGCGACCTTGGGGCGCTCGTTTCCCAGTCGGTTCAGCAGGGCCACGCATTCAGTAATGCAATCTTGGCGAGTTTCCAGATTTGGTGCCACATTGACCGCCGCATCCGAGATCAAGATAGGCTTGCCTCCATCAGGGTGGCTGATGTGAAAGATATGGACGAACCGTTTGCCTGTGCGCAGACCTGCGGCGCGGGATACGGCGGATTTCATGAACACGTCAGTGTGCAGGTTGCCCTTCATCAGCACGTCGGCCTCGCCCGCGCCACATAGGGCAGCGGCTGTTTTGCCAGCCTCTTCTTCTCCGTCGGTGTCATGGATCGCATAGCCCGAGATATCCCAATCCAGCTTGGCCGCTTCGGCTTGGATCGCGTCAGCCTCGCCGATGAAAACGGGGATCATAATGCCGGCATTAGTTGCATCTTGCGCGGCCTCCATGGGCAAGGCGGCTCCGGCGCGGGCAATGGCCACACGGGGCGCGGCAAAGCCTTTGGCACGTGCAATCAGGTCAGCGGGGGCAACAGGATCAGCTTGAGACAGGAAAGGAGAGGTCATTTGTAGACTTTCATAGAACGGCACGGACAAGGCCCAAACACGACAGGATCAGCAAAAGGATGACGGCAAAGCGTCGGAACGTCGAAGGCGACGCAGAGGAAAAGCGGCGTGACCCGAGCCAGACACCGGCCCCCAACAATGGGAACGCGCAGAATGCAGCGATGACAGTCTCGGAGGTAATCAAACCACCATGCCACAAAAATGGCAGCGTGATCAGGTCTAGGCCGGTCAAATAGACAATCATGGTCGCACGAAATGTCGCCGGTGCCATGGGTTGCGCTGTCATGAACGCAGCCACAGGCAACCCGCCGATGCCCACCGAATTGAACAGGCCTGAAACCGCCCCAATACCGACATGGCCCTGCGCGCCAATAACTCGGGTCAATGTCCAGCCGGACAAAAGGATAAGCGACATTGCCAGAACGATTGCAGAGACCGCCAGCCTAGCCATTTCGGCGCCGAACGCCAGCATTGCAGCTACCGAGAACGGCAGCACAACTGCGGCGCCGCCAAGTAAAGAAAACACCCGTCGCCAGTCGATATGCCCGCGAATACCACGGGCCTGAAACGCGGTCATTGCGATTTCAGATGCAAAGACTACGGGGATGAGCGGCAGAGGGTTCGTGATCAGGCTGGCCGCACTGATGAAAATCGCCGAAAATCCGAACCCCGAATACCCTCGCACGTATGCGGCCCCCACCAATGCAATGGTGAGGGCCACAATGTCTGTATGGCTTAGATCAAAGAGCAAGCCCTAGACTTTTTGCTGCTGCATGTCGTCTTTGTTGATGCCAGCAACTTCGACTGGAACCTTCATTGCGTCACGACGGAACGGATCGCCCAGCTCTTGGTTGATCATGGCTTCGATCAATGTGGTGATGCCGTTTTCCATCTGGTCTTTGATCGCTTGGGCAAGTGCTGCTGTCAGCTCTTCTTGGGTGCGGGCAACAACGCCCTTGAGGCCACATGCATTGGCGATACCTGCGTAGGAAACGCCTTCATCCAGCTCTGTGCCGACAAAGTTGTCGTCGAACCAAAGTGTTGAGTTACGCTTCTCCGCGCCCCACTGGTAGTTGCGGAATACGATCTGCGTGATCGCAGGCCAGTCGCCACGACCAATCGCTGTCAGCTCGTTGACAGAGATGCCGAAAGCACCGTCGCCCGCGAAGCCAACAACAGGCACGTCACGCTTGCCGATTTTCGCGCCAACGATAGACGGCAGACCATACCCACATGGGCCAAACAGACCCGGTGCCAGATACTTGCGGCTGTCGTCGAAGGATGGGTAAGCGTTACCGATCGCACAGTTGTTGCCGATGTCCGACGAGATGATCGCGTCAGTCGGCAAAGCCGCCTGGATCGCGCGCCATGCCATGCGTGGGGCCATCCAGTCAGGCTTGGCTGCGCGTGCACGCACGTTCCAGTCGGTGCCCGGATCGTCCTGCTCTTCTGTCATAGACGTCAGTTCCTGAGCCCAAGACGATTTGGTCTGAGCGATCTTGGCTTTGCGTGCGTCGCGGTCTGCGTCGCCAGCCGTGTCGGACAGTTTCGCCGCGATGCCAGTTGCAACCTTAGCTGCGTCACCAACGATGCCGACTGTAACCGCTTTGGTCAGGCCGATGCGGTCTGGGTTCAGGTCAACCTGAATGATTTTCGCACCTGTTGGCCAGTAATCAATACCGTAGCCGGGCAGGGTTGAGAACGGGTTCAGACGAGTGCCGAGGCACAAAACAACGTCAGCTTGGGAAATCAATTCCATACCCGCCTTGGAGCCGTTGTAACCCAATGGGCCCGCATACAGCGGGTGGTTGCCGGGGAATGCATCGTTGTGCTGGTAGCCGACACAGACAGGCGCGTCGAGCGTTTCAGCCAGAACGCGGGATGCCTCGATGCCGCCCTTGGACAAGATCGCGCCGGCGCCGTTCAGGATCACTGGGAATTTCGCGTTCGACAGCAACTCGGCTGCGTCAGCAACGGCAGTGTCACCACCCTGTGGCAGTTCGAAATCAACGATTGTTGGCAGATCAATGTCGATGACTTGGGTCCAAAAGTCGCGGGGCACGTTGATCTGCGCAGGCGCAGAGGCGCGCTTGGCTTGCATGATCACGCGGTTCAGCGTCTCGGCGATGCGGGACGGGTCGCGGACTTCTTCTTGGTAGGCCACACAGTCAGCGAACAGGTTCATCTGCTCCATCTCTTGGAAACCGCCTTGGCCGATTGTCTTGTTGGCCGCTTGCGGTGTCACGAGCAAAATGGGGGTGTGGTTCCAATATGCCGTTTTAACAGCCGTCACAAAGTTCGTGATGCCAGGGCCGTTTTGCGCGATCATCATGGACATTTTACCAGTCGCACGTGTGAAACCGTCGGCCATCATGCCGCCGGATGTTTCGTGGGCGCAATCCCAGAATGTGATGCCCGCATCAGGAAAAATGTCAGAGATTGGCATCATGGCAGAGCCGATGATCCCGAAAGCATTGTCGATGCCATGCATCTGGAGCGTTTTTACAAAAGCTTCTTCGGTCGTCATTTTCATGTGGGAAATCCTTTTTATTGAGGCAGGAATCAGCACGGTTTTTGCCGGCCGGAATTAAAGTGAACACTAGGCACCCACAGGGTTTAACGATAGGGCCAGTTGTAGTGACGGATTAAGGCCAAAGTGAAAAAATGCAAGCGCTTTCATCTTTGGCGCTTTTGGATCACCCTTGATAGTTGCGGATCGCCTTGGCAATCAGCGAAATACCTTGCGGAATTTTGTCGCGTCCAATGGATGAATAGGCGAGGCGGAAAAACTCTTTTGGTTGCGCCTCTTTTGAGAAGAAAGGCTCGCCCGGTTCGATAAGGACCCCGTCGCGCCTCAGCTGGGCAGCAAGCTTCGTTGTGTCCACGCCATTTGGCGCCTTTAACCAGACGGACGAGCCGCCCGAGGTGCCTTCTCCGATTATTGTCAGCCCCTCGGACGCAAGGGCCGCATCAATGACCTCGCGCCGTTCTTTAAAGGCCTTGCTCATGCGGCGCACCAAGGCGTCGTAGTGGCCCAATGACAGGTAATAGCTAACCGTGCGCTGGATGTGTCCCGGCGGGTGGCGCAAAACCGATGCGCGCAGCGACCGTGCTTCTTTGATAAAGGGGGCCGGTCCCACCAGATACCCCAGTCGCAATCCCGGAAACAAAGATTTCGAGAAGGAGCCGACGTAGATCACCCGTCCGTCCCGATCCAACGATTTCAGGGCTGGTGACGGCGGTTTTAGAAATGACATCTCGAATTCGTAGTCATCCTCGACAATTAGGAAATCATCTTCTTTTGCCTTGTCCAATAGCGCCTTTCGTCGGGCTAGCGGCATCGTGGCAGCGGTTGGGCACTGATGGCTGGGGGTTGTGTAGACCACATCGGTATCAAGGGGCAGCGCGTCGGGCGGCAATCCGTCGCGATCAACTTCGACAGTGCTAAGCTGGCACCGTGACTGTTCCAAAATGGATCGAAGCGCGGGATAGCACGGGTTTTCGATCGCGACCTTGCGACGGGAGTTCAGCAAAACCTGGGCTGACAACCACAGTGCGTTCTGCGCGCCCATTGTGACCAAAATCTCGTCCGGGTTTGCAATAATCCCGCGGCGGGGCAGTGTCTGGCGGGCGATAAATTCAATAAGCATGGGATCGTCGCCATCAAAGTAATCCGATGTCAACGCCGCAAAGTCCCGCTTGCCCAAAGCCTGCAATGCACAAAGACGCCAGTTCGCCGTGTCAAATAACGTAGCGTCCGCTTGGCCATAGATGAACGGATACTGATACTTTGCCCAGTCTTGGGGCTTTTCCATCCCCAAAGAAGACGGGAAATGCCGACCAATTGCGCGTGACCAGTCGACCGAACTCGTGTCGGCCTGTTGTCCTGTGAATTTTGGCGGCTCGGGTGCGTTTTCGGACACAAAATACCCCGAACGCCCACTCGAGGTCAGGTAGTCGTCAGCGACCAATTCGTTGTAAGCCAGCGTGACCGTAATCCGGCTGACCGCTAGATGCCGAGCCATTTTTCGGGTAGAGGGCAGCCGTTCGCCTGACTTGAACCGCCCCGCTAGGATACCTTGCGCGACCATCTGCTGAATGCGCGCCTGAAGCGTGCCCTCACCATCGGAATCAAAGTAAAAGGTTTCGATCGAAATTGACATGATTGGCCCTATCTGAACGTCAGATTGGACTTATTGCTGTTCGGGATCAAGCCAAAGTCGTCTTATCGCACGACATCTAATGTAAACGGACCCGAACTGACGCTCAGCTTCAGCAATTGCTGGCTACCCACCGCGGTATAGGTTGCCTGCAGTGAGGCACGTTTGATGAATAGCGGTGACAAGTGGCCGGGGCCATGTGTTACCTTGTAGGTAAGGTCGCAGATCAAACGCCCTGCGTTTTCGGATTGGGCCGCTCTCGCGATAGATATGACCCGTCTGCCATCATAAAAGCTTAGGTCGTTGGGGCAGCCTTTTGCATTGACCAGCTGATCAAAGGCCTCGACGGGTGTCACGACGCCTGCGGGGACTGCGGCTGCGTCCGATAGGGCCGTGCGGTCGTTTGCCGGGCTGACTGCCGTTTCTGTCGTTACACCATCTTTGTATAGGACCGAGATTGTCCGCCCTTTGGCGGGCGCAAAGGACAGGTATTGGAATGCGGCTTCGCCGGTTTCAAGCCGGACGTTCCGGACGGATGCTTCAAACTTTCCGTTGCCAACCCCCATGGGGCCCGAGGTGACACTGGATTGCAGGGTTGTCCCGTCGAAACGCAGGTGACCTATCACGCCGCCACCAAAGTTAAGGCTGAAATCCTGTGCCGAAGCGCTGATGGCCATAAGGCCCAACATAAGGGGGAATAGAAACGGTCGCATGTCGTATCCTTCGAGGTTCGTCGTCGCATAACACAGCGATATTTGCTGTGCAGCAATTTGCGGCCGTAAGAGGCGATTTCCGCCGATGTTGCGGACCGGCTGTTTGGGGACGGCCAAAGTAACCATGGGCTTAAGCCCATGGCGACGCTGGTCGCAAAGGGTTACAAAAAAGGCCCCACTCGATTGAGCGGGGCCTAGTAGCCATACGTTGCTCTTTAGGCTACCCCAAAACGCGACCGATAGCCTGATCCACAGCTTCGGTGACCTCGTTCAGGTCGTCCTTGGTTGCAATCAGGGCAGGGGCAAACAGCAAGGTGTTGTTAAAGCCCGGTAGCGACTTGTTGGTTGCCCCGATGATAACGCCTTGGTTCATACAATCGGCAACAATTGCTGCGACTTTGGTTTCATCCATGGGTTCACGGGTTTCGCGGTCTGCGACCAGTTCGGCGCCCGCGAACAGACCCTTGCCGCGGACTTGGCCGATCCATTTGTGCTTGTCCATCAGCGCATTCAGACTGTCCTGAAGATGGTCGCCCATCGCGGCAGAGTTATCCAGCAGGTTCTCTTCTTCAATGATCTTCATGTTTTCAATCGCAGCCGTTGGTCCAGCCGTGCAGCCACCAAAGGTCGAGATATCCCGGAAGAAGCCCATTTTGTCGCTGTCATCCTTGAATTTGTCGAACACCTCATTTGTAGTCACGCAGCAAGAGATCGCGGCATATCCCGAGGCCACGCCTTTGGCCATTGTGACGATATCAGGCTGCACGCCGAACTGCTGATAGCCGAACCATTTGCCAGTGCGGCCAACGCCGCAGACAACTTCGTCGATGTGCAACAAGATGTCGTACTTTTTGCAGATTTCCTGCACCTTTTCCCAATAACCTTCGGGTGGCATGATGATACCACCACCCGCTGTGATCGGTTCAAGGCAGAGCGCACCGATCGTGTCGGGACCTTCACGCAGGATCACCTCTTCAATCTGCTCGGCCGCGCGGACGCCGTAGCCGGGACCGGCCAGATCGCCAGCGCGGTATTCAAGACAATGTGGCACCTTCACAAAACCCGGCGTGAAAGGGCCGTATTGGGCGTTGCGCTCGTCTTGGCCGCCAGCAGACAAGGTTGCGATTGTCGTGCCGTGATAGTCGCGGTCGCGGAACAGGATTTTGTTTTTCTTGCCACCGTGATGTTTGTGGCTGATCTGGCGGACCATCTTGAACGCTTTTTCGTTCGCCTCAGAGCCGGAGTTTGCATAGTAAACGCGATCAAGACCCGGCATCTTAGCGGTAAGCATTTCGGCAAATGTTGCGCCCGGGATCGAACCCGCAGATCCGGCAAAGTAGCACATCTTGACCAACTGGTCGCGCACAGCGTCAGCAATCCGCTCGCGGCCATAGCCAACGTTGACCGTCCAAACACCTCCAGATACGGCATCGAGGTGTTCTTTGCCCTTGATGTCCCAGACGCGCAGGCCTTTGCCTTCGACGATGATGCGTGGATCGACGGTTTCGAATGGCTTGTGTTGTGTCAGGTGGTGCCAGACGTTTGCGCGGTCGGCTTCGACGATGGCGGACGGGTCGTTGGTCAGTGCAGTGATATCCATGGTGCTACTCCGCAAATAAACAGGAAAAAACGGCCACACGAATCCCCTCGAGTAACCGCTCTGATGCGTTCACTTTGAAGTCGAAGTTCGGGCTAACGATAGGGCCAGATGGCCAAGTTGATTAAGTCCAGAAACGGATTTTGCCTTAGATCTGCTTGGGGCAAGTTTGGCGGCAGCACCTTAGAAATAAAGGGCTATTCACCTCCGGCGCCGGTTGGGCGGCAATTTTCGCACCGATGCTAGCGTAACCAAAACAGTTGACCCACGGCTTTCAATTGCTTTGGCTGGGGGCGAGGGTTGCTCACGTCTTTGAATGTCGGGCCACCTTGAGCGCATGTCGCTTTCAAACTGATTTGTGATGAGTTTGGCCTATCCGGCTTCTCAGAACTATGGTCAGGTAATAAATTGAGGACAGGGAAAACCTGCCCGCTAAATCGGCCCCGCGCTCGACAGGGGTCACAATTAGGGAGAAGACCAAATGAAACTCAAGACAACACTTATGGGTGCTGCTGCTGGCGTCGCTATGATGACTGGTGCTACTCAGGCCGTTGCCGACGGGCACGCGATCACTGTTGCGTATTTCCTCGAGTGGCCAATGCCGTTCCAGCACGCAAAAGTTATGGGCGAGTATGAAGAAGCGCTCGGCAAAGAAATCAACTGGGTGTCCTTTGACACAGGCACAGCCATGTCTGCTGCCATGGCGTCTGGCGATGTTCAGATCTCTGTTTCTCAGGGCATCCCGCCGTTCGTTGTTGCTGCATCCGCGGGCCAAGACATTCAGGTAATCGACGTTGCCGTATCCTACGCTGACAACGACAACTGCGTCGTCTCTGCTGGTTTGGAAATCGACAAAATGTCAGCAGGCGAGCTGGCTGGTAAAAAGGTTGCCGTGCCGCTGGGCACAGCTGCTCACTACGGTTTCCTCAAGCAGATGGACCACTTCGGCGTGGCTCTGGACTCGCTCGAAGTTGTTGACATGGCACCTGCTGACGGCGCGGCTGCGATCGCACAGGGTCAGGTTGACATGGCCTGTGGTTGGGGTGGCGCGCTGCGTCGCATGAAAGAGCACGGCAACGTGTTGCTGACAGGCGCTGAAAAAGAAGCCCTAGGCATCCTCGTGTTTGATGCGACAACAGCACCTGCTGCTTTTGTGGCTGAGAACGGCGATCTGGTCGCTAAGTTCCTGGCTGTGACTGCCAAGGCGAACGCTGCTTGGAACGATGGTTCCATGACTGCTGAAATGCTGCCAGTCATCGCAAAAGACGCGGGCATGAGCGAAGACGACACAGCATCCACAATGTCGACATTCGTGTTCCCATCTGTCGAAGACCAGCTGTCCGAAGCATGGATGGGCGGCAACGCTCAGGGCTTCATGAAAGGCGTTGCAGACGTCTTCGTGGCATCCGGTTCCATCGACAGCGCGAATGACAGCTATGCTGGCAACGTGAACACTGGTCCACTGGAAGCCGTAAAAGGCATGTAATCTAGCGATTACCGCGGCGCGGGGGACCCCCTCGCGCCGCACCATTTTTTTCTCGAAAACTATACGCCGGTTTCTGCCTCGCAAGTGGTAGGGTGACCTATAGTTTTCTGGTAAACTATTGGGGTGAGGACATGTCCGGACTACAAATTGATAAACTCTCGATGCGGTTTGATCTGCCGAACGGATCTTCCGTTCAGGCGCTCAAAGATGTGTCGCTGAATTTGAAAGCGGGCGAGCTGCTTTCAGTGCTGGGGCCATCAGGCTGCGGTAAAACAACATTGCTCAACATCGTTGCAGGGTTCCTTGCGCCGACCGAAGGCAACATAATCCTGAACGAAAAAACCGTGCATGGTCCAGGGCCCGAGCGTGGCATGGTATTCCAGCAAGGCGCATTGTTCGAATGGATGTCCGTGCGCGAAAACGTAGGCTTTGGCCCGCGGATGAAAGGCACGTCAAAGGAAGACGCACAGAAGGTGGATCATCTGCTCGACGTTGTCGGTCTTCAAGATTTCAAAGAAAAGCAGGTCTACGAGCTGTCGGGCGGTATGCAGCAACGTGTTGCGCTGGCCCGCTGCCTTGCCAACGAACCCGATGTGATCTTGATGGACGAACCACTTGGCGCGCTTGACGCCCTGACCCGCGAAAAGATGCAGGGGCTGGTTCTGAAGCTGTGGAAAGAAACCGGCAAGACGATCATCTTGATCACCCACTCGGTCGAAGAGGCATTGTTGCTGGGCGAGCGCCTGATCGTTATGGCGCCACGTCCGGGCCGTATCCACAAAGAATACAACTTGCCGTTTGCAGACATGGGCGTGGGCCAAGACCTGCGCGAAGTGAAGAAACATCCACAGTTCGCAGAAGTCCGTGAGGAAATCCTCGGGATGATCTGGGACATGGAAGAAGAAATCATGGGAGGAGCATGATCATGAGTATCATTTCCCAACTCTGGGGCGAATTGGCCGCCGTTCTTGCCGCACTTGTCGGCGCTATTCCCTATATCATCGGCTATGTGCTGCTGATCCTTTTGTGTGCCTTTATCTGGTCGTTCATCAAAAAGTCTCTGACGCCCAAAGCGGATTATGGTTCGCTGAAAACCGTGACCTTTGGCGACGAAAGCGCTGTGACATCGAACACGGTTGCGTCTGTCGTCTCGATTGTGCTGATTTTCGTTCTTTGGGGGTCCTTTACAGGTTCCAAGCTTATGCCGGGTTTCTTGCATATGCCGGGCGCGTATACGGGCGAAAGCAGCTTTGACTATACCGCAACGGCGAATGGCCAATCTGACGACGCTACAGTTTCAGTCGTGATCTTTGCCGCGGGCGAAGATGTTGCGGCCCCCGAGGTAGAGGCGGGCGACGGCTTTGCCAAAAACGATGCAATGGCTTTGCAGGCCTACCGGTCCAAGCTACTGCGCGTCGATAGCAACGATGAAATCGGGCGGGCTGATGGTGCGGTGATTACTGCGGTCAACGGCACGGCGATCGCCCCCGGCGGTAGTGTGAAAACCGATTTCGGAACAGTTGCCATGTCGTCCAAGGGCACGCTGAACATCAAACCGTCAACCGGCATCCAAATGGAACCGATCTGGTTGCCAGCCCCCGAGGCCGTCTGGAGCCGCCTCAAAGAGATCGCGACCGAAGGTTTCCGCAACTCGACACTCGCCGAGCATCTTGGCTTTTCACTGTTCCGCGTGATCGTGGGCTTTATCCTTGGCTCGATTGTGGGCATTCCATTGGGCTATGCGATGGGTCTGTCAGACTGGTTCCGCGGTTGGTTTGATCCGATTGTTGAATTCATGCGCCCCGTGCCACCGCTGGCCCTGATCCCGCTGGTAATTATCTGGGCAGGTATTGGTGAGGTGGGCAAGATCATCTTGCTGTTCCTTGCGGCCCTCTGGATCATGGCGATTGGTGCCCGTTCCGGTGTGTCCGGTGTGCGGATTTCCAAGGTGCATGCGGCCTATTCGCTGGGTGCGTCTAAATGGCAAATCATGCGGCATGTCATTATCCCGAACTCCTTGCCCGAGATTTTCACCGCGGCCCGTGTCGCCATGGGTGTTTGCTGGGGCACGGTTGTGGCCGCCGAACTGGTCGCTGCTGAAAAAGGTGCCGGCATGATGATCATGGTGGCCTCCAAGTTCCAATCCACCGACATTGTCATCATGGGTATCATCCTGATCGGGATCATCGGTTTCACCATCGACATGCTGATGCGCTGGGCCGAACGCTGGTTGGTGCCTTGGAAAGGCAAAGGCTGATCCGAGCTGACAGTCTGATTTGTCTGAGGGGCGCGTTGATGGATTTCAACGCGCCCCTTGACCTTCTGGTGACTGGAACCTTTATGCTGGATGCACATTGATCAAAGGTGCCAGTCACGTGACCCATTCCACCCGCCTCGCCGTTTCCGGTATGAATTGCGGCTCTTGCATTGCAAAAGTCGAAAATGCGCTATTGCAGAACCCGAAAATCAACACGGTTACGGCAAACCTGGCCAATGGTTCCGTGACGGTGACCGGCGATGGTCCGCTGGATGCGGCGGCGATCGGGATACTGGACAAATTGGGGTATGGTGCGAAACCTTGGATCACACCTGTTGATGCCGCTAGTTCTAGCCAGTCCAACTTGGGCCATATTTGGCGGCGGTTCTTGATTGCGCTGACGCTGACTGTGCCGGTGTTTGTGTTGGAAATGGGGGGACATATGTTTCCTGCATTTCACCATTATCTGGCGCGCACAATCGGAATGCAGACCAGTTGGCTTATCCAGTTCGCCCTTGCGACCACCGTCCTGATCTGGCCCGGCGCCGAGTTCTACCGCAAAGGTATCCCGTCGCTGATCAATCGCTCACCGGATATGAATGCGCTGGTCGTGCTGGGGACGTCGGCGGCGTGGTTGTATTCGGTCATAGCCTTGTTTGCCCCCGATCTGTTGCCCGCCGCTGAACGTGCGGTCTATTTCGAGGCGGCATCCGTCATTGTCACGCTCATCTTGCTTGGTCGCTGGCTAGAGGCCCGCGCCAAAGGGCAAACCGGTGATGCGATCCGGCGATTGATCGGACTGCGCCCGGACACGGCGACGATCCTGCGCGATGGCGCCGAGATCCGCGTTTTGATCGACGATGTTCAAACCGGAGACACGCTTCGCATTCGCCCCGGCGAACGGATCGCAGTTGATGGCGTTGTGGCGGACGGTCAGTCTTGGGTGGATGAAAGCATGATCACTGGCGAACCGCTAGCGGTCGAGAAATCAGCCGGCGACATATTGACTGGCGGCACCATCAATGGTGCCGGCGCGATTTCAATGCAGGCAACAGCTGTCGGTCAGGACACGACCCTTGCGCGGATTATCACGATGGTAGAAACGGCACAGTCGACCCGTTTGCCGGTTCAGAACCTCGTCAACAGGATCACCGGTTGGTTCGTCCCTGCAATCATCGCAATCGCTGTTGTCACGGTCGTCGCTTGGTTGCTGTTTGGGCCCGATCCGGCCTTGTCACATGCGCTGGTCGCGGGGGTTTCGGTTTTGATCATCGCGTGCCCCTGCGCGATGGGGTTGGCGGTTCCGGTGTCGATCATGGTCGGAACCGGCCGCGCCGCTGAACTGGGGGTCTTATTCAGACAAGGCGACGCGCTGCAGGTTTTGGGCACGATCAAAATCATCGCGTTTGACAAAACGGGCACGCTAACCAAAGGCATGCCAGAGCTGACCGATGTCATAGCCGTGGACGGCGACACGGAGGCGTTATTGACGTTGACTGCCGCCGTCGAGGCACAGTCCGAACATCCTCTCGCGGATCCGATCATTGCGGCGACAGACGGCCGCACCCTGCCGGCAGCCACACAGGTGCAAGCGATCACAGGGCGTGGGCTGACTGGAATTGTGGACGGCAAATCGGTTTTGATCGGCAATGACCGGTTTATGGCGGATAACCACGTGTCTATCGACGCGCTCGCCGATCCTGCCGGCGCACTGTCGCGCGCAGCACGGACCGTGATCTATGTGGCCACTGACGGGACGCTGCGTGGCATATTAGGTTTGGCAGATGCCCCGCACCCTAGCGCGAGTTCGACGATTGCGTCCTTGAACCGTGGCGGTGTGAAAACTGTACTGATCACGGGCGACACAAGCGCAACGGCCGAGGCGTTAGCAGGCGATCTTGGTATCACGGAAACCCACGCGCAGACGTTGCCCGCAGACAAGGCACAGGTGGTGCAATCGCTACAGCGGCAGGGGCCAGTGGCCTTTGTCGGCGACGGGATCAACGACGCACCGGCGCTTGCGCAATCGGACGTCGGCATCGCGATGGGCGGCGGCACAGATATCGCAATGGACAGCGCCGATGTTGTGCTGATGCGCAACGATCCTGCCGCAGTTTTGGCCGCGCGAGGGATCAGCCACGCGACGATGCGCAACATCCGGCAAAACCTCGGCTGGGCCTTTGGATATAACATACTGCTCATTCCAGTTGCTGCCTTTGGCCTGTTGACACCTGCTATGGCCGCGGGCGCGATGGCCCTGTCGAGTGTCCTTGTTGTAACCAATGCGTTGCGACTAAAAAGGATAGGAATATGAATATTGGCGAAGCGGCACGACGCACTGGGTTGCCTGCCAAAACGATCCGCTACTACGAAGAGATCGGCCTCGTGACGCCTGACCGCGCTGCAAACGGGTATCGTGACTTTGGCGATGCTGCGGTTCACAAGCTGGAATTCGTCAGCCATGCGCGCATGCTGGGGTTCGGTATTGGGGACTGCCGCGACCTGTTGGCCCTTTGGGAAGACAACAACCGCGCAAGCGCGGATGTGCGTGCCATCGCCAAGACACATCTGGCAGAGATTTCATCCAAGATCCGCAGTTTGATGGCGATGCAGGCGACCTTGCGGGCTTTGGTGGATGAATGTGCAGGCGATGGCAGGCCGGATTGCCCGATCCTCAGCCAGTTGGGCCGCAAGGATTAGACCCTTGGGCGACTTCGGGGTCTGGCCCGATCCGATAGGATTGGGATTTTGCCAACGGGTTCGCGGTCACTTTCAAGCTAGTCCGGCTTGTGAATAGAGTCTGAGCGACGGTATGATTTGGGCATCCGGGCGGGCTATGGCGTGTGTATTCTCGATTTCAGGGCGCAAATATGAAATTTGAAATGTGGGTGTCTCTAGCCGGTGCAGTTATCATTCTGGTGATTGTCGCATGGGTGCTGGCTTTGCTGGCTACCCGCCACAGACCCGCACAAGGTGGGACTGCCAAAGAGGGGGTTATCGTCGATGGGTCCAACGTGATGCACTGGGGCGGCGATCCATCCGTCAAAGCCCTGCAAGCCGTGATCGGATCGCTTATCGCGCGGCGGCTCGAGCCGTTTGTCGTGTTTGACGCCAATGTGGGCTATAAACTTTCGGATCGCTATCTGGATGACGCCCCCATGGCCGAAATGATCGGGTTGTCAGCCGACCGCGTTCTGGTTGTGGAAAAGGGTGTGTCTGCAGATGAACGGATCCTCGCCATGGCCCGCGAGCACGATGCGTGCGTGGTTAGCAACGACCGGTTTCGCGACTGGACGGTCAAGCATCCTTGGGTCCGCAAGAAAGGCCGGATGATGCGGGGGACTTATCGGAACGGGGCCGTAAAATGGCAGTAAAGCTAGAAGTTTGCGTCGACGCAATCGCGGGCGTTCATGCGGCACAAGCGGGTGGTGCGGATCGGGTCGAGCTGTGCGCCGCCCTGTCAGAAGGCGGATTGACTCCGTCTTGGGGGCTGATGCAAGAGGCAGCCAAAGCAGCCATTCCCAGCTATGCCATGATCCGGCCCCGCGCGGGCCTGTTCGGGTTTGATCGCGGCGAAAAACAGGTCATGCTCGCCGACGCAATTGCTGCACGGAACGCGGGGTTGGCAGGGATCGTGATCGGGATCCAAGCGCCAGACGGCGGGCTAGACGCCGAAGCCATGCGCCCGCTGATGGACGTCGGACTGCCTGTCACCCTGCACCGCGTGATCGACATTGTGCCCGACTGGCGGGCGGGTTTGGACGTGGCGATGGAACTGGGGATCGAACGGGTGTTGACGTCTGGCGGCGCCGCGCGGGCTGTGGACGGGGCCGCGCGTTTGGCGCAAATGGTGGCGCACGCAGGGTCCGATTTGTCCATCATGGCAGGCAGTGGCGTTTCCGCCCAAAACGTAGCCGACCTTATTGCGGCGACTGGCGTGTCCGAGGTTCACGCAAGCTGCGCTGTGACCGCCGCGGGCGATCCCGCGTTTAGTAATTTCGACCCGAGCGGGGGGCGGAAGGTGACGGATGTGGGGATGGTAAATGCACTCAAAATCACCATTACCTAAGGATTCGGCCAGTGGTTCCAGTCTAACATAGAACTTAGTAGCCACCTAAATGGCATTCAGTTCTAACGTTCATCCATCGTCAATGTTAGCTCAAAATCTTCAAGTTGTCTTGTAATACTGGAACTGTCGGCTTGCCATATTGTGCCGTCAGCTAGACGTACAATGTCAACATAAGCAATGCCCTGTCCATGATTGCGAAATAGGAAAGCAGAATTGGGTCTTTGCTCCCAGCCCGGTTGGTCCTTTGATCCATTCATCAGGGTCGTCATAGCGTACCCCACGAATGGGCGTGCCAAATCACGGTTGAAGGAATCGAAAACATAAAACCCTAAGCCGTAGCCTTCGATATCTTGGCCAGAGACATTCTCGACAGTTGCACGGTGGGTAATAGTTCCGTCACCGACACGGTCTGGAGCTTTATACCTATTGGTGTAGTTGACAATTTGGAGCGGGGCATCTGCCTGCAAGAGAATGGTTGCATCCTCTGCGAACGCAGGTGCTGCAAGAGCGTAAAATAAGAACGAAAGGTAACCTAAAGAGCTTTTCATTTTTTATCCTCTGATTAAACAATTTGTAGTTTGTAGGTAGGTGACGGCTGAGACTTGAAACTTATTATTTCTTCCCCCCATATCTACTCTTCCCCCCGCGCATTCCTCCACGTCCACCCGTGCTGCGGCCTGACTTCACTTTGCTGTCCTCGACCGCTTTTTCCACGGCGTATTGGCGGGCCATGGGGTCGTCGGCGATGGTCAGCTCGACCGCTTCCAGCCGTTTGACTTCGTCGCGCAGGCGGGCGGCTTCTTCGAACTCTAGGTTCTCGGCAGCTTTGCGCATGTCGGTGCGCAGGCTGTCCAGAACGGCGGCCATATTCGCGCCCGGCTTTTCGATTTTGGCTGTGACGCGGGATTGATCGGTGTCGCCTTTGTAAAGGCCCGCCAGAATATCCTCGACGTTCTTTTTTACCGTCGCAGGGGTGATTCCGTGCTCGAGGTTGTAAGCGTGCTGGCGCTTGCGGCGGCGCTCGGTCTCTCCCATGGCGCGTTCCATCGAGCCGGTGATGCGATCAGCATACATGATGACGCGGCCTTCGGCATTACGGGCGGCGCGGCCGATGGTTTGCACGAGCGAGGTTTCAGAGCGTAGGAACCCCTCCTTATCCGCGTCCAAAATGGCGACCAGACCACATTCGGGGATGTCCAGTCCTTCGCGCAGCAGGTTAATCCCGATCAGCACGTCAAAAGCCCCCAGCCGCAAGTCACGCAGGATTTCGATCCGTTCGATTGTGTCGATGTCACTGTGCATATAACGCACGCGGATGCCCTGTTCATGCATGTATTCGGTCAAATCCTCGGCCATGCGTTTGGTCAGCGTGGTGACCAAGGTGCGCATGCCCATCTCGTTAACCTTGCGGACCTCATCGAGCAGATCGTCGACCTGCATCTCAACGGGGCGGATTTCAATTTCAGGGTCGAGCAGACCCGTTGGGCGAATGATTTGTTCGGTGAACACGCCGCCAGCCTGTTCCAGTTCCCACGCGGCGGGGGTTGCGGAAACAAAGACTGATTGCGGGCGCATCGCGTCCCATTCCTCGAACTTGAGCGGGCGGTTGTCCATGCACGACGGCAGGCGGAACCCGTGTTCGGCCAGCGTCATTTTGCGTCTAAAGTCACCCTTATACATGCCGCCAATTTGCGGCACGCTAACATGGCTTTCGTCCGCGAACACGATCGCGTTGTCGGGGATGAATTCGAACAAAGTGGGCGGTGGTTCACCCGGCGCGCGGCCAGTCAGATAGCGGCTGTAGTTTTCGATCCCGTTGCAGACGCCAGTGGCCTCGAGCATTTCAAGGTCAAAGTTGCAGCGCTGTTCAAGGCGCTGTGCTTCCAGCAGTTTACCTTCGGCAACTAGCTGGTCGAGTCGCATCCGCAGTTCTTTTTTAATACCAATGACGGCCTGCTGCATCGTGGGTTTCGGCGTAACGTAGTGCGAGTTGGCGTAGACGCGGACCTTGTCCATTTTTTGGGTCTTTTGCCCTGTCAACGGGTCGTATTCGGTGATGGATTCCAGTTCTTCGCCAAAGAACGACAGCGACCATGCACGGTCGTCAAGGTGGGCGGGCCAGATTTCCAGATTGTCGCCGCGCACACGGAAACACCCACGCTGAAAACCCGCGTCGTTGCGGCGGTATTGCTGGGCCACAAGATCGGCGATGATCTGGCGCTGGTCATAGGTTTTGCCAACGACGATGTCTTGGGTCATAGCACCATAGGTTTCCACCGACCCGATGCCGTAGATACACGACACAGAGGCCACGATGACCACGTCATCTCGTTCCAACAATGCGCGCGTGGCCGAGTGGCGCATACGGTCGATCTGTTCGTTGATCTGGCTCTCTTTTTCAATGAATGTGTCCGACCGCGCGACATAAGCCTCTGGCTGGTAGTAGTCGTAGTAGGACACGAAATACTCGACCGCGTTGTCGGGAAAGAACCCTTTGAATTCGCCGTATAGCTGGGCGGCGAGCGTTTTATTGGGCGCAAGAATGATCGCAGGGCGCTGGGTTTGTTCTATCATCTTGGCCATCGTAAACGTCTTGCCGGTGCCCGTGGCCCCCAGCAACACCTGATCACGGTCACCGTTGTCGATACCTTCGCACAGCTCCTTGATGGCCGTTGGCTGGTCGCCTGCGGGTTCAAATTCGGTGTGCAGGACGAATTTCTTGCCGCCTTCCAGCTTTTCGCGGGTTTTTACATCCTCGGCAGGATTGGACAGATATTGCGCGACCTCGATGTCGCGTTTGTCGGAATGGGCATAGGCCATCGGCGGAAATCCTTTTGGGGTTGCCCTATATTTGTTCTCTTTTTGATCTTGTTCAAGGGTTGGTTGACCTCGGGCACCAACAAGGTAGGATTTGCGCAATTTCCAAAGGAGCCCCTGATGACAATTGATGCTGACAAACTCGACCGCCTTGCCGAAGTTGCGGTGCGCACTGGTGTAAATCTGGCCGAGGGCCAAGAATTGGTGATCAGTGCGCCAATTGAAGCGGCTCCGTTGGTGCAACGGATTGCAGTCCATGCCTACAAAGCGGGCGCATCCTTGGTCACCCCGCTGTTTTCGGATGGCGAGGTTACCAAAGCCCGCTACGAGCATGGCAACGATGCCAGCCTCGATATGGCGGCGGGTTGGATGTTCGAAGGCATGGCAAAGGCATTCGAAAACGGTGCTGCACGTATGGCGATCACGGGCGATGACCCGATGTTGCTGGCTGACGCGGATCCCGCCAAGGTCGCTCGCGTGGGCAAGGCGACGTCGATTGCCGCGAAACCTGCCATGAACCCAATCGTCGGTTTCGAGGTGAATTGGAACATTGTCGCCTATCCGGGCGCAGGTTGGGCCGCGCAGGTGTTCCCTGATTTGCCAATAGAAGAGGCGCAATCCAAACTAATGGATGCGATCTATGACGCCAGCCGGATCGGGGGCGATGATCCGGTTGCCAATTGGGCGGACCATACGGCCGAGCTGAAAAAACGGACCGCATGGTTGAACGAGCAAAAATTCGACGCGTTGCACTACACAGGGCCTGGCACCGATCTGCGATTGGGTTTGGCAGAAGGCCACATCTGGAAGGGCGGCGCATCGCCAGCCCTGAACGGGATTACCTGCCAGCCGAACATTCCGACTGAAGAAGTGTTCACTTGCCCCCATGCCTATAAAGTCGACGGCACGGTAAGTGCCACCAAACCGCTGGCGCACCAAGGGGCGGTGATCGAGGATATCTCGGTCCGTTTCGAGGCGGGTAAGATCGTTGAGGCGACAGCATCCAAAGGCCAAGAACAGTTCCGCGAATTGCTCAAGGTTGATGACGGGGCAAGCCGCATCGGAGAGGTCGCCTTGGTCCCGCATTCCAGCCCGATCAGCCAGTCAGGTGTGCTATTCTACAATACGTTATTTGACGAAAATGCATCCTGCCATATCGCGCTGGGTCAGTGTTATGCTGACACGATTGAGGGCGGTTCAACCCTGTCCCCAGAAGAGTTGCAGCAAAAGGGCGGCAACCAGTCGATCATTCACGTGGATTGGATGATGGGGTCTGATGCGGTGGACATCGACGGTATTACGCTGACGGGCGACGTCGTCCCTGTCATGCGCAACGGTGAATGGGCATTTTGATTTGGAAAACTTGAGAATTGACTACGTCGAATTTGCGGCCACCCAGTTGGAGGACACACAAAGGTTCTTTGCTGAGGCGTTCGGCTGGTCTTTTATCGATTATGGCCCTGATTACCGTGATATCCAGAACGCGGGCACAGGCGGCGGGGTAGAGCGTGCGGATGCCCCGCGTGCCCCTTTGATTGTGTTAAAGTCCGATGATCTTGATGCGGC
>CAXIAS010000017.1:0-35773 GCA_964022195.1 uncultured Roseobacteraceae bacterium | reverse complement strand
GTCAAAGTGCCGGTGGCCGAAAGCTGGATAACCAGCCCTGCCGCCCAAGGCTGACAGGAACCGTATTCCACAACAGTTTGAACACCTGTTCGCGGGTCACTTTGAAATTCGACCATCAGCGTGCCCTTGGCCAGAACCGCGTTCAGATCAAACGGGTCGCGTGACGGGCGGGTCAATCCAGAGGGGCTAAACTGATTTTGGGTTTTATCGCACAGACCGATCCAGCTCATGCGGCCACCTTGCGCAGCAACTGGGCCTCATACCCGCGCAACGTTCGACGTGCCGCAGGGCTATAGCCGGTGCCTGTCATGCGATCCAGTTCGGGGAACAGGGCGCAAATCTCATCGACGATGTCTTTTTCGAACAGGCTGGTGGTTTGCGGACCGGGCAAAAAGCTCTCGGTGGCAAGGCCTTCGGACCAGATAACTTGGTGCCTGTCAAACAACAGGTGGACATAGCCGACCGAGCCGCCTTCGACCTGCCGGATGGATGTACCGTTAACCAAGTCGACCGCTTTGACGAGGACTTCGTCTTCGCCAAAGAAAATGTTGGTCATGATGTCCCGAACGAGGATCCGGTGTTGCGGTGAAACAAGCAACGTCCGGTGCGCCCCATATGTCCCGCCCGCGATGCGGATCGGGGCCATGTCGCCTACGGCGGGCACTTCGCGTTGGCCAATCCAGCGCAGCGGTTGCGGGCCGTCATCAAGTGTCTCAACCATGTCGCCGGGCATCAGGGTTTCGACGGCTTTGTCCCCATCAGGGGTGCGGATCATCGTGCCCGCAACAAAGCAGGGAATTGTTTCTACGGTGACAAAGCCGGTGTCGCTTTGCAGGACATTGCCCGCGCCGTCGACCGCCTGCACCCCGTAGGTAAAGCTGACGGTGTCGTCGTCGTCATCCGTTTCAATCGAAAACGTGCCGTCGGCGTTCAGCGTGACAACCTGACCAGTCGATAGTGTCACACTATCCCCCGCTACAACCGCGATGCCGTTCACGTGGGTGATTTCCAGCGTCCCGCCGGTCGCGTTGTGATCATTGGCCAAAACATCAAGCGTCTGTGTGCCATCCGCGTAAATCGAGATGTCGTCTTGTTCGGCAACAAGGGTGGTCTGGATGCTGTCACCTGCAATCAGCAGGTTGGAATCGTAATTGCTGTCGGCGACATCGGCGATGCCGATCCGGATCGAATTCACCTCGCCCGCGGTGACCGGAATGGTCAGCGTCATCGTAACAGTAAAGCCGTCCATCTCTGTGTTGTAGTCGTCGTTTGTGTTGTCGACATACAGGTTGACGTTTTCGTTCTGGTTGACCGACCCCACCGCCGTCGCGTTACCGTTTGCAACCGACAGCGGCACGTGTTGGCCATTGATCCAGACCCCGACCACATCGTTATAAATTGACGCAGAATATTCAGGGTATTCGTCCGACGAAAACACAAATTCGATCGTCATCGTATCGCCGGTCGGGATGAAATCGACATCGATATAGGACGCGTCATAGGTATAGGCGCCCGCAATCGCATTAAAGCCTGAGTTACCGTTTTGCCCGCCGGTGTTTGTGCTGGTGTTGTTGTCTTGGTTCGAGCTGCCGCTGGAATTGGTGAAATCCCTTGCGACACCGGTGGACAGGATGACACCCGTATCACCGGGGGTCACGCCGGGCGATGTCGTATCACCGCCAGAATATATGCCCGACGAATACCAAGACCCCGAATACGACGCGTCGACCACGGTTACACCATCGCCGAATATCGCCTCTGCCATCTGCGTCGCAGATGCGCTTGTGTTGATCGACAACTCGGATGCCGCAACCATGTCTCTTGCCTCGCGCCTTTATCGGCCCGATACAAGGCAAACGCCTTATCGAAGCGGGTTGGCCCGCCTTACTATATGTTGTGGTTCACCTGCTCGTGCCCACGCCCATTTTGGGTTTGCCCTGCCTCGGGTCATTTATTACCCTCACAATAGCCCTGTTTTTCGTTTTAGATTAAGCATTTGCGCGACGATCCTCATTTCGGCCGCTCCACTGTCACATCCTTGCCACATCCCACACAGCCCTGATCCGCTTGCGCTAAGGCGGGACACGCGCTAGCCATTTGGCCATTCATTAAGGACCACACCATGCCCTCAGATATCGATCCCGTAGCCCTGACTGCCGACCTTGTCCGTTGTGCGTCAGTCACCCCGATCGAGGGTGGGGCGCTGGTTTTACTGGAACAGCGCCTGACAGACGCCGGTTTTGATTGCACCCGTGTTGATCGTGGCGATGTCAGCAATCTGTTCGCCCGCTGGGGGCGCAAAGGGGCCAATCGCACGTTCGGGTTCAACGGGCACACGGATGTCGTGCCCTTGGGCGATGAGGCCGCGTGGACCATGCCTCCGTTCGGGGCCGAGATCAAAGACGGCTATATGTATGGCCGCGGCACCACGGACATGAAATCCGGCGTTGCGGCCTTTGCCGCCGCGGCCATCGATATGGTCCAGAACACACCCCCCGATGGGGCCATCATCCTGACCATCACCGGCGACGAAGAAGGCGATGCCATCGACGGCACCACCGCTTTGCTGGACTGGATGGACACCGAGGGAGAGGCAATGTCGGTCTGTTTGGTCGGCGAGCCGACCTGCCCGTCCGAGATGGGCGAAGCGATCAAGATCGGCCGGCGCGGTTCCCTGACCGCGTGGATCACGGTGACCGGTGTGCAGGGCCATTCTGCCTATCCGCACCGCGCCAAGAACCCGCTGCATGCGGGGGCCGATCTGCTGCACCGCTTGGCCAGTCACGAACTGGACCAAGGCACTGATCATTTCGACCCGTCGTCGCTGGCTGTGGTCACGATCGACACGGGCAATCCGGCCACCAATGTGATCCCCGCGCAGATGGCCGCCACCGTAAATATCCGGTTCAACGACCGCCACAGCGGCGCGTCATTGTCCGACTGGCTGCGCCAGGTCGCGGCCAAGGTCGCAACGGCCCACGACCTGAACATCGAGATGAAGATCAAGATTTCCGGCGAAAGCTTTGTCACGCCGCCCGGTCCATTGTCGGACCTGATTGCCGATGCGGTCGAGGCCGAGACAGGCCGCCGCCCCGAACTGTCCACCTCTGGCGGCACGTCGGATGCCCGGTTCGTCAAGAACCATTGCCCTGTTGTCGAATGCGGCCTCGTCGGCAAAACAATGCATCAGGTGGATGAACGGGTCAAAGTGGACCAGATCGGTCAGTTGAAATCGATCTATTCACGCATCCTGTCGGACTACTTTTCCTGACGTGATGTGCTGATTTGCCAAGCTGCAAACACGTGATAGGTGGGGGGCATGAAACAACTGCCCACCAAAGCCGAAATTCTGGAATGGATTTCCGATAACCCGACCAAAGCCGCCAAGCGCGACATCGCCAAGGCGTTCGGGATCAAGGGTGCCCAGCGCATCGATCTCAAGCGGATGCTTAAGGAATTGGAAGCCGACGGCAAGTTGACCAAGCGCCGGTCGTCCTATCGCGATGCAGAAGAGCTGGCGCCAGTTGCTGTGCTGGAAATCACAGGTCCGGACGCGGATGGCGATCTATTCGCCCGACCCTTGGAATGGCAGGGCACCGGCCCCGAGCCACGCATCCTGATGACGCTGCGCGATCATGATCCGGCGTTAGGCGCGGGCGACCGTATCCTTGGTCGTTTGACCAAGAACCAAACTCAGGACCACACCCATACCGCCCGTATGATCCGCCGTATCGGCACCAATCCCGAACGCATTTTGGGGGTGTTTCGCGCAGGATCCGAAGGCGGGCGCATTCTGCCCATCGACAAAGGGTCCGACAAGCAATGGACTGTTGCCACCGGCGCCACGAGCGGTGCGCGTGATGGCGAATTGGTCGAGGTTGAACAATCCGGCCCCAAGGGGCGCATGGGTCTGCCAAAGGCCCGCGTTGTCAACCGATTGGGCGATCCCACAACACCTCGTGCCGTGTCTTTGATTGCGATCCACCAGCATGGCATTCCCGATCATTTCCCTGACGACGTCGCAGCCGAGGCAGATGCCGCCAAACCCGCCGAACTGGACAACCGCCGCGACCTGCGCGACATGCCCCTGATCACCATCGACCCTTGGGATGCACGCGACCACGATGACGCCTGCTACGTCGAGGCCCACAACAATGGCGATATGACGATCTGGGTCGCAATCGCCGATGTCGCCCATTACGTGACACCGGGGTCCGAACTGGACCGCGAGGCGCGCAAGCGCGGCAATTCCACCTATTTCCCCGACCGTGTTGTGCCGATGCTGCCGGATCGTTTGTCGGGCGATTTGTGCTCTTTGCACGAAGGTGTCGACCGCGCCTGTATCGCCGCCGAAATGCGGATCGACAGCGCAGGCAAGATGGTGAAACACCAATTCCACCGCGCACTGATGCGGTCCGCAGCATCGCTGAACTACGAAGAAGTCCAAGCCGCGATGGACGGGCAACCCAACGACAAGACCGCGCCACTGTTGGACGACGTCCTGCGTCCGCTCTATGCGGCTTATGACGCGCTAAAACGCGCCCGCGCGGACCGCCAGCCGCTGGAACTGGACTTGCCGGAACGCCAGATCGTTTTGAACGACGACGGCAAGGTCAGCTCGGTCAACTTCAAGGAACGACTGGACGCGCACCGCCTGATCGAAGAATTCATGGTCCTTGCCAATGTCGCAGCCGCCGAGGCGCTTACGGCCAAGAAAACACCGCTGCTGTTTCGTGTACACGAGGAACCCAGCCCCGAAAAGCTGGAGGCGCTGCGCGAGGTCGCGAATGCGTCGGGCTTGCAGTTGGCCAAGGGGCAGGTTTTGCAGACCGCCCATTTGAACCGTCTGCTGAAACAGGCAGCAGGCACCGATCATGCCGAGCTGATCAACATATCGGCCCTGCGGTCGATGACGCAGGCCTATTACAGCCCCGACAATTTTGGCCACTTTGGTTTGGCACTGCGATCCTATGCGCATTTCACATCCCCCATTCGCCGGTATTCCGATCTGATCGTGCACCGTGCGTTGGTTGATGCCCACAGGTGGGGCGCGGACGGGTTATCGCCTTTTGACAAGGACCTGTTGTCCGAAACCGCGCAACAGATTTCCGATACCGAACGCCGGTCAATGCAGGCCGAGCGCGACACAACCGACCGCTATCTGGCGGCGTTTCTGTCTGACCGGATCGGCGTTGAAATGGCTGGGCGTATCAGCGGCATCGCCAAATTCGGTGTATTTGTAAAACTAGACGAGACAGGCGCTGATGCATTGGTCCCGATCCGCACATTGGGGGCCGAGTATTTCGACTATGATGCCGACAGCCAGACCTTGATGGGGTCCGACACCGGCACGCTGATCGGTCTGGGCCAGCGCGTTACTGTCAAACTGTCCGAGGCCACCCCTGTCACTGGCGGGTTGACCGCCGAATTGATCACACTGGACGAGCGCACAATGCCGCGCAGCACGTCCCGTGGCCGCGGCAAGGGCAAGCCCCCGCGCCGCAAGGCCACCACCGCGCGCAAGAAATCAGCCAAAACCGCACGCAAGGTTAAACGCACGCGGAAATAGGCCTAGGGGCATTTGCCGTTGATACAAGCAGTCATCGCGTCCAGTGTCCGGTCGCTGGGCTCTGGATAGGTCGTGCCGCCGCATGGATCAGAGGTGATGATCACGTCGTCGCCGTCAACCTTGGCAAAGAACAACGACTTGATGCCTGGCACTTCGTTGCCGCACCACGGCCCAATGCAGACCGGCTGCAAGGTCACGCCCCGTTCAAACCGGCTGGTGAACCCCGCTCTGGTCAGGCCCAATCCACGAAATTGCGCCGCGATCGGTGCAGGGTTGCGTTCTTTGTTCACGACGCCTTTGGGCATCTGCGACGCGTCAAATTCCAACGTGCCATAAATCACGTAATAAGAAGCGGGATCAGCGGCCAGCTGCTGATAGGTGCGGACCGGATCGGGTCGCACACAGCTAAGGGCTGAGACATCAGTCGCAACCAGCGTCAGCGCCGCAACAAATGCGAAGGCCCTCATAGTTTTTCACCGAATTCAGCTAGAACCTGTTTATAAACTTCGCGTTTGAACGGCACAATATTGGCGACCAGCTCTTCTTTGGGCAGCCATTTCCAAGCGGAAAATTCGGGGTGATCCGTCGCGATTTTGATCTGGTCATCCGATCCGTGGAACCGCATCAGGAACCATTTTTGTTCCTGACCACGGTATTTCCCGCCCCAGATGTTGGGAACCAGATCAGCAGGCAGGTCGTAGGGGATCAGCCCGCGGCTTTCGGCCTCGATGGTGACCAGATTTTCGGTGACGCCGGTTTCTTCCCACAACTCGCGCACAGCGGCGTCGCGGGTTTTTTCGTCCTTATCGACGCCGCCTTGGGGCATTTGCCATGCGTCCGTATCGCGGTCGATTCGCTGGCCTACAAAAACGTGGCCGCGCGTATTTGCCAGCATAACCCCGACACAAGGGCGGTAGGGGAGTTGGGCAATCTGGTCTGGGGTCATAAAGGAGCCTTGGTGTTTCATATCTCTTGCCTCATCAATTGCCCTAAAACCATGCCATTGGTCCAGTGGTTATGCGATAACAACCCGTGTCCCCAACGTTACCCGCGCCGCAATCCATGCCAGATGGTCGCGCCGAAAGGCCACGCAACCGGCAGTCGGGCGACCCTTGCCGCGCCATTGGTGAATGAATATCGCCGACCCGCGCCCTGCGGCGGCATCAGGCCAGTTCCAGTCGGTGACCAGCACCAGATCATACATCGGATCGGCGCGGCGCAATGCCTCGTGACTGAACCCGTGCGGCGTTGTGACATGGGTGTTGTATTCGGGGTCGGTCACATCATCCGACCACAGATCGCAGACCCCGATCGGTTCCGCCCAAGGCGCGGGCCGCGCCATACGGTCAGGGCGATACAACATCCCGACAATCCGGTGCATCCCGCGCGGGGTTGCGCCGTCGCCTTCGACCTTGTCCGCGGCGTCAACGATCCCTGCCCGCCCGACAGTGCGCGCAAACCGCCGCCCCAGAAAACGCACGCAAGTGGGACCGACCACCAGATCCTGCGCCGTTCCCGTCATCTTGGCCAAAAACTCCCGCCGGAGGCTCCTGCCCTCATAACAAATGCCCCGACTTTGCGGCCTTTGTCGCCAGATAGTCGTGGTTATGCGCGGTCTCGCCCACCTTTAACGGCACCCTTTCGACGACGTCGATGCCCTCGGCGCGCATCCGTTCGATTTTGGCCGGATTGTTGGTGAGCAGACGAATAGCGCCAAATCCCATCCGCTTGAGGATTTCCGAACCGATCCGAAAATCGCGTTCGTCATCGTCAAAGCCCAGCCGGTGGTTTGCTTCGACTGTATCGAATCCTTGATCCTGCAATGAATAGGCCCGCATTTTGTTGGCCAACCCTATGCCGCGCCCTTCTTGGTTCAAATACAGCAGCACGCCCGCGCCTTCGGCGCCCATCTGCGCCAGAGCCCCGCGCAACTGAGGACCGCAATCGCATTTGAGTGACCCCAGAAGGTCACCGGTAAAACACGCCGAATGCAAGCGCGACAGGACGGGTTTGTCACGATCCGGCTGACCGATTTCAACGGCGTAATGTTCTTCGGCACCGTCTTCGGGGCGGAAAATATGTAGGCGACCTGCCTCGGATACTTCTAGGGGCAGACGGGCGGAAATAATCGCGCCCAGCGGGCTGAGCCCTGTATCACGGGCGGCGGCGTCGCTGATCATCGTCAGCGCATGTTCTTGGGCGAATTGCACCGGATCGGACACAGCCAGCACAAGCGCCGCTGGCAACAGACGGGCGGCCTTGCATAGGGTGATCGCTGCGCGGTGGGCGCCCGCATCACCATCCCGACGGGTCTGTAACGGACCCTTCATCGGGTTGCGCAGATCGTCAGCCGGATCCGCCACCGCGCGAACCCATGTCAAACTGGCGTCCGCGGGCAGGGCAACCCGTGCCACATCCCCGTCATAGGCCCGCGCCTTGAGGGTTTGCGCCCGCCATCCGGTGATCACCAGATCGGGTGCCCCGCCCAACCCGCGCAAATGGGCCAAACGGGCGGCATCCAATGTCTCGGCCGCCAACATCACAGCACCCGATTGCAGCACGACAGGCACGCCCATGCGCAAATCGGCCCGCGCGCGGGCCAGCATTTCTGTAACATCAGGTGCAAACGTCATGTAATTCTCCGGTCCAACTGTAATCTTAGCTAATTGCCCCCTACCAAAATTGAAACAATTGGGGGATTTTCCACACGACCGTGTGATTAATTGTCCTGTTTTCTTGCCGTGACCGTGTCTGAGGCACATCTCTAATACAAGATACCAAAGGAGGTTGTCATGGGACAACTCAAAAGAATTCTACTTGTTGATGATGACGACGACCTGCGCGAGGCGTTGGGTGAACAGTTGCTTATGACCGAGGACTTTGACGTGTTCGAAGCCGACGATGGCGCCAGCGCAGTTATCAAGGCCAGCGAGGGGCTGTATGATCTGATGATCCTCGATGTCGGCCTGCCCGACACAGACGGCCGCGAACTGTGCAAGCTGTTGCGTAAGCAAGGGATCAAATGCCCCATTGTGATGCTCACCGCCCAAGATAGCGACGCAGACACCATTCTGGGTCTGGACGCGGGCGCCAATGACTATGTGTCCAAACCGTTCAAATTCCCTGTGCTATTGGCCCGCATCCGTAGCCAGCTGCGCACACATGAACAGTCCGAGGACGCCGTGTTCCAATTGGGCCCCTATACGTTCAAGCCAGCCCAAAAGCTGTTGATAACCGAGGACGACAAAAAGATCCGTCTGACCGAAAAAGAAGCTAATATCCTAAAGTTTCTGTACCGATCATCTGATGGTGTCGTGGCCCGCGATGTGCTGCTGCATGAGGTGTGGGGTTACAATGCAGGGGTCACAACCCACACGCTGGAAACCCATATCTATCGCCTGCGTCAAAAGATCGAGCCGGACCCGTCAAACGCGCGTTTGTTGGTTACCGAAACAGGCGGATATCGCCTGGTTGCCTGATCTACGCGACTACAGCACGAATTCCATTAGCGGAAGCATCCGGTCAGGGATCGATCCTGACCGGCTTTTGCCAATGGTCCGGCACCCCATCGCGGCATAGAATGGCGCCGCTTGCGGATCTGCATCCAGATGTAGGCGCGCCAGCCCCGTTGTGCGCGCCGCAGTCACGGCCCGATCCCACAAGGCACGACCGATGCCCGAACCTTGACTATCGGGGGCAACAAACAGCGCTTGGACGATACCGGTTCCATGTGCATCCGAAGTCAGACAGACGGTGCCCAGTATCTTATCTGATGTTGCGGCGACCCAATGGGTGCCCGCGTCTATGTCGGCTGGTGTGACCCGCAATTCTTCGCGGCATAATTCCATGAAATCCGCATCATACCCGTTTGATGCTTTGGCTGCGAAAATGACATCTGTCATTTGCGCGGCATCCCCCGAAGTTGCTGATCTAACGTTCCATCCCGTCATAGTATAAATTCTGACCGTGCGTATCCTTGGATAAACAGCAAGGCCGTCAGGTCCCCGAAATTCACGCGCACATCGACCTGTTCTTGCAAGGCAGGTTTGCCGTGTAACGCGACACCGGTTCCAGCATTCGCAAGCATCAAAAGGTCGTTCATCCCGTCGCCCACGGCGATGACATCGTCGCGATGGATGCCCAATTTGGCGGTGATGTCGTCCAGCGCCTCTAGCTTGGCGTCCTGACCCAATATCGGGCGCACAACACGCCCCGTCAGAGACCCGTCCGCGATTTCCAACGTATTCGCGCGATTTTCATCAAAACCCAACAACGTGGCCACCCGCGATGTAAACGCCGTAAACCCGCCCGACACCAAGGCCGCGTAGCCGCCGTTGCCGCGCATGGTCGCCAACAGCACATCCCCCCCGGGCATCAGGGTAATGCGCGTTTCTAATACCTGCGAGATGACGTCGTGCGACAATCCCTTTAGCAGCATGACACGTTCATCAATGGCGGCTTCAAAGTCCAGCTCGCCGTTCATCGCCCGTGCCGTTATGGCCGCGACCTGTTCACCTACGCCCGCTTCTGCTGCCAGCTCGTCAATGCATTCTTGCTGGATCATTGTGCTGTCCATATCCGCCAACAGCATCTTCTTGCGACGGTTGTTCTGCGGTTGAATGACCAGATCGACCCCAAGGTCGTGGCACGTTTGCCAGACTTGGGTTGCGTTGGATGGCGGGTTCGCGACGCCAAATTCGGCGGCTTCGTCGATCGCCAGCCATACCAGATCCCCGCCGCCCCAAGCATTGCGAATACTCTCGATGAGCGCCGGATCTAACGGCCCGTTTGCCGGGCTACAAATAAAGGTCACTACATACATTTCAACAATCCTCTTTCGCGGCCAACCGACCAGCACCGACACAAACGTCGCATGCGATATCCCAAGCGCGGTCTAGCGACATTTCCGGATCCGCGAAAGGGGATGCGGGACGCCCGAACCCGACAGCTATGTGCGGCTTAGCTTATAGCGGGTTGTCGACAAATTCCTGCCCCAGCAGATAGCCAAAACATCCCACGCATAGAACGGCGACAATTAGGGCGACTACCGATTTCTTGGGGAACTTCATTTTCGGGCGCGTGATTCTGTCTGTCCTGAACCAAGCGACAAGATCATACAGCAGTTTAGTTGCCCACAAGATCGCTACAACAAGGAATATGGGCGCAAGGAAGCTGCCGACAACCAATGTCGCCGCGAGCGAAATGATCATAAAGACAGCCAAAAGAACCGCGTTTGCAGGCACCGTTGAATGATCTCGAGGCGCAATATCAGTCAATCTTTTGCCTTTTCAGAACGAGGGTTATCGGGTTCTTGGTCGCATGGAATATACAAGGTTCGGGCTGGTGGGCAACTCGTGCCAGTCCGACGGATTTGCGCATTCAGACCCATTCCGGTGCAAATCCATAACAACCCGACGATCCTGAATGTCGACGCGTGAATCTGCCGCGGCACGTTTCACCATTTGCCTGTTGCTGTTTTTGCCGGGGTTCCGTATGTCCGGAGGTGGGACACCCTTCCCCAACGAAGGGCATTTATCTGTAAGGATACCACTGATGGTTACGACTACTCCGGCAACGCGGCCGGTAAATCCGCGTTTTTCGTCTGGCCCTTGTGCCAAACCCCCCACATGGAAACTTGAAAACCTTGCCGGCGCGCCACTGGGCCGTTCGCATCGTGCCGATGTTGGCAAAGCCAAGCTGGCCGAGGCAATCGACCTGACCCGCGCCCTGCTGCGGGTCCCTGCCGATTACAAGATCGGTATTGTGCCTGCGTCAGACACGGGCGCGTTCGAAATGGCGATGTGGAACCTGCTGGGCGAACGCCCCGTGCAAATGGTCGCATGGGAAAGCTTTGGCGCAGGCTGGGTAACAGATGTGGTCAAACAGTTGAAGATCGAGGCCACGGCCCATGTGGCCGATTATGGTCAGATCGTGGACATGGCCGCGCTCGATTATGACCAAGACGTTTGTTTTACATGGAACGGCACAACGTCGGGTGTCCGCCTGCCGTCAGGCGACGCAATCCCCGACGACCGCGCGGGCCTGACCCTATGCGACGCGACATCGGCCGCCTTTGCGATGGACCTGCCGTGGGACAAACTGGATGTGACAACGTTCAGCTGGCAAAAAGTCATGGGCGGTGAGGCCGCGCATGGCATGTTGATCCTGTCGCCGCGCGCCGTTGAGCGTCTGGAATCCTACACGCCGCCATGGCCCTTGCCCAAAATTTTTCGCCTGACCAAAGGTGGAAAACTGATTGATGGCATCTTCAAAGGAGCCACGATCAACACGCCCTCTATGCTGGCTGTCGAGGACTACCTGACCGCGCTGAAATGGGGGGTCGGGCTGGGCGGCCTGGACGCATTGATCCATCGCTGCACTGCCAACGCACAAGCGATCTGGAATTTCTGTGACACAAACGACTGGATCGACAATCTGGCCAGCGATCCCGCGACACGGTCGACGACCTCTGTTTGCTTGAAATTCACCAACCCCGACGTAGCCGACCCTGCGGGCTTTGCCAAAGGTGTTGCCAAACGTCTGGCAGACGCAGGTGTCGCCTATGACATCGGTGCCTATCGTGACGCCCCCGCAGGCCTTCGCATTTGGTGCGGCGCCACGATCGAAACCTCAGATATCGAAGCGCTTCTGCCGTGGCTCACATGGGCCTACACCGCAGAACTGAACGCTTAACCCATATAGAATAGGACCAATTCAATGGCCCCCAAAGTACTTATTTCCGACAAACTATCCGAAGCTGCCGTTCAGATTTTCCGCGACCGCGGGATTGACGTGGATTTCAAACCCGAGGTTGGCAAAGACAAGGTCGAGCTGCTGAAGATCATCGGCAACTACGACGGCCTTGCGATCCGCTCTGCGACCAAAGCGACGGCCAAGATCATCGCCAATGCGCCCAACCTGCGGGTCATCGGGCGTGCGGGTATCGGCACCGACAACATCGACAAAGACGCTGCCTCCAAGGCTGGCATCATCGTGATGAACACCCCGTTCGGCAATATGATCACCACCGCCGAACATGCGATTGCGATGATGTTCGCCGTTGCCCGCCAAATCCCAGAGGCCAGCGCATCAACCCACGCTGGCAAGTGGGAGAAATCCAAATTCATGGGGGTCGAGCTGACGGGCAAAACCCTTGGTGTTGTGGGGGCTGGCAACATCGGCGGCATCGTTTGTGATCGTGCGCGCGCCCTTCAGATGAAAGTCTTGGCCTATGACCCCTATTTGGGCGAAGATCGGGCCGAAAAGATGAGCGTGCAAAAGGTCGAGCTGGACGAGCTATTGGCCAAGGCGGATTTCATCACACTTCACGTCCCCTTTACGGACCAGACAGCCAACATCCTGTCGGCGGAAAACATCGCGAAAACCAAGCCCGGTGTGCGCATCGTCAATTGCGCCCGCGGCGGTTTGGTGGACGAAGCCGCCCTCGCCGAGGCACTAAAATCCGGCCATGTCGCAGGAGCGGCCTTCGACGTCTTCGCAGTTGAACCCGCGACCGATAGCCCGCTGTTTGGCCTGCCCAACGTCGTCGTCACCCCTCACCTAGGCGCCGCGACAACCGAGGCACAAGAAAACGTCGCCCTACAAGTGGCAGAGCAAATGTCGGACTACCTGCTGACCGGTGCTGTTGCCAACGCGCTCAACATGCCGTCCGTCACCGCAGAAGAGGCAAAGGTCATGGGCCCGTGGATCAAACTTGCGGGGCATATGGGCAACTTTACCGGACAAATGACGGATGAACCGATCAAAGCAATCAACATCCTGTTCGACGGTTCTGCCTCCGAAATGAACCTTGAGGCGCTGACCGCCTCTGCGATTGCGGGGATCATGAAGAAAGCGAACCCCGACACCAACATGGTCAGTGCGCCCGTCATCGCCAAAGAACGCGGGATCAAAGTATCCACAACAAAACAAGACCGCTCCGGTGTGTTTGATGGCTACGTCAAGATCACCGTTGTGACGGAAAAACGCGAACGCTCGGTCGCCGGCACTGTGTTCAGCGATGGAAAACCGCGCTTTATCCAGATCAAGGGCATCAATGTAGACGCCGAAATCGGGGCGCATATGCTCTATACAACCAACCAAGACGTGCCCGGCATCATCGGCACATTGGGGCAAACCGTGGGCGGGCACGGCGTCAACATCGCCAACTTTACCCTTGGCCGCTCCGCGGAAAAAGGCGAAGCAATCGCCTTGCTTTATGTCGACGAACCCATACCTGCCGCCGCGATAAAAGCCCTGCAAGACACAGGGTTGTTCGAACAGGTCAAACCGTTAGACTTTGACGTCTAACAAACAGCGCCCCGCCCACGGGATGGCGGGCGGGGCGCATTTTCGGAACGAAAACAGCGACGCTCGGCGGTATCCAATGACCATCTATGCAATCGGCGATATCCACGGGCAGATCGGTATGCTGCACGACACACTCGAGCTGATCGAGGCGGACGGAGGCGACAGCGCTCATATCGTTTTTCTTGGCGATTACACCGACCGTGGCCCTGACAGCCGCGCGGTCCTCGATCTACTGGTCGACGGGCGCGACACCGGAAAGCCGTGGACCTTTATCAAAGGCAATCACGATCGCATGTTCGAATGGTTCATGTCTGACTACCCCAAACATGACGCCTACCTTCCCGTTGAACTCAACTGGCTTAACCCGCGTTTGGGCGGGGATACGGCGCTCGCGTCCTACGGAGTCGAGGTGACACAAAAACGCCGGATGCTCGACATTCATGCAGATGCCAGACATGCCGTCCCGCAAGATCACATCGCATTCCTGCGTAACCTGCAATTGTCCTATGAAACCGACGATGTATTCTTTGCCCATGCAGGGATCAGACCGCAGATCGCACTGGCGCAACAATCCGAACATGACCTGCTCTGGATCCGGCAGGAATTTCATCACTACAACATGCCCCACCCCAAACTGATTGTTCACGGTCACACCCCGATCGACGCGGCAACCCATTATGGCAACCGTCTCAATCTAGACACCGGCGCGGGCTACGGTCAGGCGTTGTCAGTCGCAGTCTTTGAGGGCGACAAAGCTTGGGTTCTGACCGGTCAAGGTCGCGTCCCGCTCACCCCCTGACCACCCGCCGTTGTGCTATGCGGGCATTGGTGCAATACCGCTGACATGGCGCATAGCTTTGACACAGTCGCAGACTTACTCAACCACGGCTTCGACACCGTGGTCGACGTGCGCAGCCCGACCGAATTTGCGATTGACCACGTGCCAGGTGCGATCAACCTGCCTGCGCTGTCCGATCAAGAACGCCACGACGTCGGCACCATCTACACCCAGATCAGCGCCTTTGACGCGCGCAAGACGGGGGCGGCCTTGCTGGCCCGCAATGTGGCCGACCATGTCGAACACCGCCTGAACGACCGCGACGGTAGTTGGCGACCTCTCGTCTATTGCTGGCGCGGAGGACAGAGGTCCGGCGCGTTCTCGATCATCCTGCAACAGATCGGTTGGCGCGCGGACACGCTGGATGGCGGCTATATGCAATGGCGCCGGCTGGTGAAATCGACCCTGTATGACACTCCGCTGCCCCACCGTTTGATACTGCTGGATGGCAATACGGGCACTGCCAAAACAGCAATCCTTGCCAAGCTTGCCCAACTTGGCGTCCAGACCATCGACCTAGAGGGGTTGGCAGGTCACCGTGGATCGTTGCTAGGGGCCACGACAGTCGGTCAACCCAGCCAAAAGTGGTTTGAGTCCCAGCTGGCCGCCGCCATGTCGCAGCTGGACCCAACCCAGCCGGTCATTGTAGAAGCCGAAAGCTCGAAGGTGGGGCAAATCAACCTGCCCAAGCAAGTCTGGCAAACCATGCTGGACGCCCCACGTATCATGATCAGCGCCCCGCTGTCCGAGCGTGCCGGTTTTCTGCAAGCCGCCTATGCTGACATCGTTCAGGACCCGCCCGAGCTGGCCCGCAGGCTAGACAGGTTGCGCAATTTGCGCGGTCACGACGTGATTGAAAAATGGCTCTTGATGTTGAAACAAGGCGACATGCGCGCACTTGCCGCGGCCTTAATGACCGACCATTACGACCCTGCCTATGCAAAATCGCGCAAGAACCGCAGCTACAACGTCATTGATCAAATCGATGCAGGATCTTTGGATGATGCGGGTCAATTGGCTGTTGCAGAACAGATCGCCGCAGCGGTCAGCTGACCTGCACTTGCGGCGGGCCCTCGCATAGTCGGCCTATGATTGCCGCCGGGTACCCCGCGTCCTGCAACGCTTTAACCAGACTGTCCGCCTGACCCGCCGCGACAGCCGCCAGCAATCCACCAGCGGTTTGCGGGTCGAACAACATATCCCCCTTGGGCCCACCGGCCCCGAACACTGGCCCCGCGTCCGCGCGATTGTCATCGAACAATGACGACCGGACCCCTGCCTCGGACAGGGCGCGCGCACCGTCGAGCATTGGAATGGCTGCCAGATCAACCTCGGCTGCGACACCTGATGCCTCGCATATGCCCGACAGGTGTCCGGCCAACCCAAACCCCGTGACATCGGTCATGGCGTGCGCACCTGACAAGATAGATGATGCCGCAGCTTGGCCCTGCTGCATCGCGCCTAGCGCCGCGATCACATCCGCGCCCCTCGCCCGTCCAGCCATTTCGGCGGCCATAATAACGCCCGTGCCAATAGGTTTGGTCAGGATCAACACGTCACCCGATTGGGCACCTGCGATTGTTATTGGCTCTTGCTGGGCCAGCCCCGTGACCGAGAACCCGATGGTCAGTTCGGACCCCAGTGACGAATGTCCCCCGACGATGGCGGCCCCCGCGTCCCCCATCACCTGATGGGCGGCGGCCATGATTTCGGCCAGCGTGCGATGTTGCAACGCGGCGGTCATGCGCGGCAGGATCAGGTTCGCTGTCGCCACCTGAGGCACAGCCCCCATAGCCCAGACATCGCCCAGCGCATGCACGGCCGCGATACGGGTCATCACCACCGGGTCTAGGACAAAGGCCCGCAGGTGATCGGTGGTCAACACTTGACGCGCACCTCCGGTGATCAGGGTCGCCGCATCGTCGCCTGCCACATGAACCACATCGTCGCGCGCAATCTGGGGCAGCCCGGCCAAAGCGTCGCGCAGCGCGCCGCGGCCCACCTTGGCCCCGCATCCACCACACATGGGCGCGTCGCCCAACGCTTGGCCCATCCCTAGCGCTGAAATCAGCGGCGGTTGAGGCACGGGCATTGGCGGCAGCGTGTCGAACTGGGTCATGAATTTGCGGTCGATATGGTCCTTCCACCGCCACATCAGTGCGCCACTGAACACGCGGTCGAATTTCTCGGCCAAGGCCCGTTTGCCGCCCAGCGAGATCAGCTTGAGGTATCCGTTTTGCGGAGAATAGCGCCGCAACGGTCGCCCCGACAGAATCGCCTGCAGATTGTGAAACAGAACCGGTGCCTGACGGACAGCATAGACCCCTGCCTTGGGTCGTGGATCGAACGCCATATCAGCGCAGTCCCCTACGGCAAAGACAATTGGGTCCGACGATTGCAGCGTCGGGCCAACGGTCACAAACCCGTCTCGGCAAGACACCCCGATGTCCGCGATCCAGTCATGTGGTTGCGCGCCCGCAGCCCCCGTGACAAAGCTCGCGGTGATATGTCCTGCGTTGGTCTCAACACCTTGCGCGGTGACGGATAGGACTTCGGCGTTGTCACGGACATCGATGCCCGCACGGGTCAGCTCGGCCTTGACGATGTCGCGTGCGTCGCAGCCCAGATCGGTCAGCACATCGCTGCGGTCTATCAGTGTGACGCGCCCGGCGCCCCCTGTCGCGTGGCGCATCGCCAGCGCCAGTTCGGCCCCCGCAACGCCACCCCCGATGACCGCGATTTGCGGCTCGGGTGTGGTCGCCAGATAGCCCTGCCAGCGGTCGGCAAACACGCCCAGCGGTTTGGCCGGAACCCCATGGTCGCCAAAGCCGTCCAGCGCGGGCATGGCCGACGTGATACCTACGTCGATGCTTAGGGCGTCATAGGCGATGTCGGGTCGACCTGCCACGCGCACCCGCCGCGCTTGCTTGTCGATACCGGTCGCCGCCCCATTTATCAGCCGCGCGCCAGCAAACCGGCACAGTTTGACCAGATCGATATCCAGCTCGCCGCGCCCATAGTGCCCCGCCACATAGCCCGGCAGCATTCCCGAATAAGGCGCCGTTGGGCCGGGGTTGATCACCGTCAAGCGGACACCGGCAAGCGGGCTCATGCCCCATTTGCGCAGCACCAAGGCGTGGGTATGCCCGCCGCCAATCAAGACAAGGTCACGGGTATAGGGCAAGTCGTGTTTCATATCGCTTTCTACCTGCCGGACGCGGCCCCGACCAGAGCCGTCACGCAACCGTTACGGGGTGTATCCCGTCATCTCGAGGTATCCAACGCCAGAGTGGCTGCCGCGTACTTGGACCGGACCTTCCCAATAGGGAACCGAGGTGCCCATCCATGCGTCCGCGTTCAGGGCCACAATGCTCACGTCTATGCCATGGTCTGGCACCCTAACGGACCATGTGACGGGAACATTGCGATCAGCCACATGCGCCAGTTCCAGCGGTTGTAACGACAGATCACCATTTGCGAGCGGGATCGCCTGACCGTCTGGGCGGATCAAAGTCGCTGAGGTGAAAACCTCAGCCCCCCGCAACTGGAACCCCATTAGCTTTGACCCATCATCAAACGATAGCGACACCCAGTCCCAGCCGGATTGATCTGCGGCCAGCGGTTGCGAAGACCATTCGCGATCCAGCCAAGCCTGACCGGTCACGGCGACCTCGCCCATTGGCAGCATCAGACGGCCTGCCACTTCATAGAAGGGTTGCGAATAGTAATGCGATGCCTGCCCAACTGCGGATTTCACCGAATACCCGTTGTCACCGTGGCGCACGATCGGGCCCTTGGCCGACAACGCCAGATCATAGGCAAAATCAACCCCGCTGGCACGCAGTCGGGGCGCGTCAAAACTGCCCGCCATTTCCCACTCATCGATCCAGACCGCATATGGGTTCCCCTGCGCACCTGCCTGACCAATGCCGCCGCGGGCCAGCCGTTCTTCGACGTGATGGGCGTCAGGCGTGGTCAGTGCCGCATGCCCCATCCAGACCTGCGGCGTGGCCCAGCCCACTGCGTCACCGGTCCCGAGGGCCGTGCGAAACAGGGTCCACTGCACCCCGTAGGCTGTGCCATCAGGCCCTGTCAGGTTTGCGGTCACATACCACCATTCGATCCGGTAATCTGGGTGGGCACCGTGGTCGCGGGGAAACTGAAACTCATACCCCCGTTGTGGTCGTGCGAACGACGGGTCCGACGCCCCGAGGCCTGCAAAGCCTTGGGCCCATCCGGCGAGCGGCCACAGCAATAGCAAAAACACAAATCTAACGTTCATTGGAAAACACCTGCAACAGGGCGCTAGGCGGCGTGCGCGCCAAACGCACTGCCGGCCAGAGCGCAGCCAGAAATGCCGCCAGCAACGCCAGTCCACCCAGAACCGCATAGTCGACCGGAAACAGGAACATCGGCAACCGCCAGCCAAAGGCGGCAACGTTCACAATCGCCAGCAATGCCCACGCCAGCGCCAACCCCAAGGGCAGTGCGAAGACGCCGGTCAACACGGCCAGAAAACACGTGCGCAATAGTTCCAGCCGCCCCAACTGCGCCCTTGTCAGCCCCATCGCCCACGCGGGGGCCAACTGCGGAACCCGCATCGCGGATAGGGTCAGAAGGCTCATCAGGATTGCGAAACCTGCGACTGTCAGGGTCAGCACGTTCAACGCAGATGTCACCGTGAAGGTCCTGTCAAACACAGCCAGAGACGCCGCCTTTATTCCGGCTTGGTTGATCATATTTGCCTGCGGAATGGATGTGGCCTGCCCGATCCGTTCGCGCAATGGTCCCACTTTTTCGGGATCCAAGCGCAACCCGAACCGCCTAGGCAATTCGTCAGGAAACAACGCGGCAAAGCGATGTTCGTCGATTACAGCCTGCCCGAGTGGATTGCCGTAATCGCCATAAACACCTTGAATTTCGAACGCCTCACCTGCGACCAATATCTGGTCCCCGACCCAGATATTCGATCGCCGCGCCAGTTGCTCGTTGATCAAGACACCCGATCCGCCTGCGACGGCATCCCAAGGCGCTGGGCCCGACTGCAGCAACAGCCAGTTGTCGCGGTAGGTGGCGTGATCGCGGTTTCCATAGATTTCCGTGGGCACGCCGGCAATTGCCTCTCGGGCCGATTGGATCGGCAGCACCGCATCGACATGACCGGAAACAACACCAAACAACTGGTCCGCCTGTTGCTGGTCGTCGACTGCGATATACAGCTCTGACGCCAGCCGTTGATCTAGGAACCCGACAAACGTCAACCGAAAGCTGCTGACCATAGTCGATACCCCGACATTTGCCGCCATCGCCAGCATCAGCGCCATCAACGCCAGCGACAAAGCGGGCAATTGTTGGCGCGCGTCCGCCCAGAACCACTGCGCCACCACGTCCCGCGACGAGGCTTGCAGCAAACCCAGCACCCAAGCCAGCAAAACCGGCAAGGCCAAGGCCGCCCCAAGAAGTAGCGCCGCCAGCATGACAAAGCCTGACACCAGACCCGCCGCCGTGGCCGCCAAGACGCAGCCGACGGCCAACAGGGCCAGCGCAACCCAACCTTGGACCTGCCCATTGCGTCGTCCAGTCAGCGCCAATGCCCTGGGTTGCGCGCCCGACAAGATCGGCATTTTGCCGATCCGCCACAGCGCACCTGCGGCCGCAATCATCGTGCCACAAACCGCGATCGCCATTCCCGACACCCACCAGACAGGGCGGAATTGCAGGCCGTTGGCCACGTCCGCACCATATAACCCGCGCAATGTCGCGGCGACGTCCGGCAACAGCAAACTGGCGATAAGATACCCCATCGCAGTCCCTATTGCCCCCGACACCAAGGCCAGTCCCAACAGCTCTAGCACCATAACGCCGACCAACAACCGCAGCGGCACACCCAAGGCGCGCAAGGTTCGCACCATGGCGCGACGTTGCTCGAACGCCAACGCGATAGCACCGTGAACGATAAACAGCCCCACAACGAACGACAGCAATCCAAAGGCCGTCAGGTTGAGGTGAAAGCTGTCAGTCAAACGACCGACTTCCGCGCCTGATCGTGCGGCTTGAATGCTTAGCTCTGGCGCGAATTCCGACACGGATGGCTGGTGCATCGGTTGGACCGGATCAACGATCAGAAGATCGACCAGACCGGCTTTGCCCAGCAGTCCCTGCGCCACACCGATGTCGGTGATTGCCGTGCCCGGCGCAATTGCGTCATCAGCGATCACCTGCCCGAGGCCGGACAATGCCGCGACCGCGTCAGGTGCGGCCCTGATCAAGCCGTTGCCAGCCAGAAACGCAGTCAGGTCCGCGCTATTTGCGGCGTTGATTGGCAATAATGCTCCCGGGGCGGTCAGAGGTTCAATGCCGATCAGGCGGATACCGTTCAGATCGCCTTGCACCACGGGGCTAACCCGCCAACCTGCACGGCGCAAATCGACAAACACGGTTTGGTCGAATGGTTGACCGTCGCGGGGCACAAGGCGGTCGAATTGGCCCTCGCCCAATGTGCTGGCGGCGATATCATAACTGGCCCGCGCCTCGGCGTTGATGGCCTGAACACCAGACCAAAGGGCGGTGGCCAGTGCCAGCCCGACAGTCAGGGTAAACAGTTGCAGCGGATACCGCCGCCAATGCGACAGCAACGCGGTTAGGACAGGCCAAATCACCCCAGCGCCCCGCGCCGTAGATGCACCCGCGATTGCAACCGGTCGGCCAGCGCGTTCGAGTGGGTGACCATCAGCAGCCCTGCGTCCGTTTCCGACACAAGAGACAGCAACAAGTCCAACACAACTGCCGCCGTGTCTTCGTCCAAATTGCCTGTTGGTTCATCCGCCAAGACAAGCCGCGGGCGCGGCGCGAGAGTGCGGGCAATCGCCACGCGTTGTTGCTGGCCGCCGGACAATTGTTCAGGGTATTTCGCCAATTGGTCAACAAGGCCCAGACGCGCAGCCAGCTCGGTAGTCCAGCCCGCGTTGTGGCGACCTGCCAACCTAGCCTGAAATGCGATATTATCCGCCACGGTCAAACTGGGGATCAGATTGAATTGCTGGAACACAACGCCGACGGTTCCGCGTCGGAGCGTCGCGCGGCCTGCATCGTCCAAGGCCGCGATATCGGATCCGTTGATCCATATCTGTCCCTTGTCGGGGGTGTCCAGCCCGCCAATCAAATGCAAAAGCGTGCTTTTGCCACTACCGGATTCGCCTGTCATAGCCAGACTTTGACCTTGCTCTAACCCGATATCCACGCCCTGCAAAACGGGAACGACACCATCCGCCGCCGTATAGGATTTGTGAACGTTGGTGGCTTTTAGCAGCATCTTCGCGCTCCCTTTGGGCACAGATGTAACACGTCCCGCGTCAGAAGAAAGATCAGCCTGCGATCAGCTCGATCCGATTGCCGACAGGGTCGGTAGAAAAGAACCGGCGCACGTCGGCCAGTGCAGTGTCCCACGTCACCCGATACCCCGCATCACCAAGCCGTTGCGCCAATGTGTCCAGATCATCAATGACAAAGGCCGGATGCGCCTTGGTCGCGGGCGCAAAGTTGGGATCGACACCAAAGTGGACTTGCACCGCGCCAGCCTGCATCCAGAACCCGCCGCGCCCTTGCAAAGGGGCGGGCTTGGGAATTTCGGTCATGCCTAACAGTGCGTAGAACGGACGCGCTATGTCTTCGGCCCCTTTGGGGATTGCCAATTGTATGTGGTCTAGGGCGATAATCATGGTCATCACCTACAACTGGAAGCTGCGAAAAACCAGTTGTTAATTCAAATCCTAACAATGCAACAATGCCGAATTAAGGTTTTGGAAAGCCCCTAACGCCAGTCTGGAACACGGGTTGGCGGCGTAGAGTTCATAGGGGAATCCATGACATCAAGAATTGAGAACGGCGTAAAAATCATTACCTTGCAGGAAACGCACAAGGAAGAGCGGCATCGCGACAGCGAAGCCATGACAATGTTCCGGCTATGGTCGTTGATCACCGATGACACCAGCACAAGGGACCTGACAGTAGGCGCACGCAAAATCCTGTAGCAGCAATCAGGGGGCGAGCTGCGCCCCCTGCGTTCCCGCCTTAGGTCCAGTCCAAAACGACCTTGCCAGATGATCCAGATAGCATTGCATCAAACCCGTCCTGAAAGGCGTCAGCCTTGAACCGGTGGGTGATCACGTCGCGCACGTTCAACCCGTTTTCCAGCATTGCGATCATCTTATACCACGTCTCGAAAATTTCGCGACCGTAGACGCCTTTGATCGTGATTGCCTTGAATACAATACGGGACCAGTCGACGGGGCTTTTGCCCGGCGGGATGCCTAGCAAGGCGATTTTTCCGCCCATCACAAGATTTCCCACCATCTGGTCCAAGGCCTGCTGATTGCCCGACATTTCCAACCCAACGTCAAACCCCTGTTTCATTTTCAACCCGCTTTCGACTTCCTTCAGGTCTTGGGTCGCGACATTTACGGGCACAACGTCAACGACACGGCTGGCTAGGTCCAGGCGGTCTTGGTTTACATCGGTGATAACCACATGTCGCGCACCGACATGGCGGGCCACGGCCGCAGCCATAATCCCGATCGGGCCTGCGCCGGTGATCAAGACATCCTCGCCGATCAGATCAAACGACAGGGCGGTATGAACAGCGTTGCCCAACGGGTCAAGGATCGCGCCTATTTCGTCGTCAATGGCGTCCGGCAAAGGCACCACGTTAAACGCGGGCAGGCGTAGGTATTGAGCAAAGGCACCCTGTTCATTCACTCCGATCCCGCGCGTGGCGGGGTCGAGATGAAATTTGCCTGCGCGGCTTTGACGGCTGTCCTTGCCAATCAAATGGCCTTCACCGGAACAGCGTTGGCCGATCTGGTATTCGGTCACGTTGCGCCCCAGTTCGACAATTTCGCCCGCGAATTCATGACCCGTAATCAGCGGTACTGGGACGGTTTTTGCCGCCCATTCGTCCCAATTCCAGATGTGAACGTCGGTGCCGCAAATCCCCGTTTTGTTGACCTTGATCAACACATCGTCCGGGCCGATTTCAGGCACGGGCGCATGGGTCATCCACAACCCCGGTGCGGGCTTGGATTTGCACAGCGCTTTCATTTCATTGGTCACGACAAAACACCTGTGTCGCGCCCTGCCTGTGCGAAGGCCGTCAACGCCGTGTCCAGATCGTCGCGGGTCAATTCAGCGTTCATTTGGGTTCTGATCCTTGCGCGACCTTGTGGCACCACCGGAAAGAAGAACCCCGAAACATAAACGCCCAATTCGAACAATCGCGCGGCCATCGCTTGGGCCTTTTTCGCATCATACAGCATGACCGGAATGATCGGGTGTTCACCGTCCAACAAATCAAACCCCGCATCAGTCAGGCCCGCCCGCCAGTAGGCGGCGTTGTCGAACAGGCGGGCGCGCAGATCATCGCCGTTTTCCACCAAATCGAGAACCGCGATACCCGCCGCAACCACCGCAGGCGGCAGCGCGTTCGAAAACAGGTAAGGCCGCGCACGTTGGCGCATCAGGTCAATGATCGGCTGTGGCCCTGCGATATACCCGCCAATCGCCCCGCCCAGCGCCTTGCCCAAAGTGCCGGTCAAAACATCCGGTTTGATCCCGAAATACGCAGGTGTCCCCGCGCCTTTTGGCCCCATGAACCCCGTCGCGTGACAGTCATCGACCATCAGCAGCGCGTCGTATTTATCCGCCAAGGCGCGGATCTGGTCCAGCGGCGCAAGATAGCCGTCCATGCTAAAGACACCATCGGTTGCAACCATAATATGGCGCGCGCCATCGGCACGGGCCGCCTTTAGCTGTGTTTCCAGATCGGCCATATCAGCATTCGCATAGCGATAGCGTTTTGCCTTGCACAGCCGGATTCCATCAATGATCGACGCATGGTTTAACGCATCTGATATGATTGCGTCCTCAGGCCCCAAGAGTGGTTCAAAAACGGCGGCGTTGGCATCGAAACACGCCGCAAACAAGATCGTGTCATCATGGCCCAGAAACTGCGCCAGCCGTTGTTCCAGCTGCCGGTGCAAATCTTGGGTGCCGCAGATGAACCGCACCGAGGCCATGCCAAATCCGTGATCGTCCATCGCTCCTTTGGCGGCGGCGATCAGGTCGGGGTGGTTGGCCAGCCCTAAGTAGTTGTTTGCGCACAGATTGATCACCTTGCGCCCGCCCACGTCAATGTGTCCGCCTTGGGGGGATGTGATCTGACGCTCGGACTTATACAAACCGTCGGCTTCGATCTGCGTCAGGGTTGCGCGTAGTTGGTCATAGAATGGCTGGGACATGGGCGACTCCTTTTGTTGTCGCCCTTCTATCATAACGGATTAAAATCCGAAATAGAGGATTTATGCGTCTTGAACGACCAGAAACGCCCGTGCCGCGCCGCCAATTGCGCTGATCCGGTGCGAAACATCCGCGGCATACCTACCGGTATCACCCTCGCCCAATGTCTCGGTTGCGGTGCCCGACCGGACTGTGACTTCGCCCTCGATCACCGTCAAATGTTCACGCGCGCCGCGGGTATGCGGCTGGCTCTCAAGGCTGCCACCGGCATCAAATTTCAAGTCGTAGACCTCGTGCTTGCCTGCTTCTTCTGGTGGAGAAAGGATCCGAATACGGACGCGGTTCCCCATATTTTCAATGGTTGGCGCATCCATTTTCCGCAATACTTCGACGCTGTCGCCAGAAGGGCGCACGTCCAATAGCCCCGCAAAATCCACCTGAAGCGCACGGGTCAGATTCCATAGGGTCGAGATGGTCGGACTGGATTCTCCGCGCTCGATCTGGCTGACCATGGACCGCGACACACCTGACAGCTTCGCGACGGCATCCAGCGATAGCCCTTGCCCGCGACGCGCATCGCGCAGGCGGTCAGGGAGTTGTTCGAGAATATCGTCGTTTGCATCCGTCATAGCGGACATGTGACCGGACCATGGGGTCGGTGTCAATCCTGCGACGTTGCGACACCCCCCGCTGACAGGCCCGCGCCGTTACGCCATAGTGGCCCCAACAGATCGGAGAACTGGCATGACTGACATCGTAATTTTGGGCGGCGCCCGCACTGCAATCGGCGGATTTGGCGGGTCACTGGCGGGGGTAACCCCGATCGATTTGGGAACCACCGTGGCCCGCGCTGCTATGGAGCGGTCCGGCGTGTCCGCAGATCAAATCGGTCAGGTCGCCATCGGCCATGTGATCAACACCGAGCCCCGCGACATGTATGTGTCCCGGGTCGCCGCGATACAGGCGGGCATCCCCGATGGCACGCCAGCCATGAACGTCAACCGCCTGTGCGGGTCGGGCGTGCAAGCGATCGTGTCCATGGTGCAAGCCTTGCAACTGGGTGACGCCGACTTCGCGCTTGCTGGCGGATCCGAAAACATGAGCCGCAGCCCCTACATCATTTCGGACCAGCGTTGGGGCGCCAAAATGGGCGACGTGCGGACCCAAGACATGATGCTGGGCGCCCTGAACTGCCCTTTCGGCACAGGACACATGGGGGTCACTGCCGAAAACGTCGCGCGTGAACACGGCATTAGCCGCGATGATCAAGATGCATTTGCTTTGCTTAGCCAAGAACGTGCGGCGGCGGCGATCGAGGCGGGACATTTCGACAGCCAGATCGCTCCTGTTCAGACCAAGGTCAAACGCGAATTGGTCGATTTCAGCCGCGACGAACATCCCAAGGCGACCACTCTGGACAAGCTATCTAGCCTGCGCCCGGTTTTTGAAAAAGACGGGACAGTGACTGCTGGCAACGCCTCTGGCCTCAACGATGGCGCAGCGGCTGTTGTTGTCGCCACGGCCTCGGCCGCGGAAGCCGCAGGTCTGACCCCGAAATTCCGGATTCTCGGATACGCCCACGCGGGCGTACGCCCCGAGGTCATGGGGATCGGCCCCGTTCCGGCCGTGCGCAACCTGTTTGCAAAAACCGGCCTGAAGGCGGGCGATTTTGATGTGATCGAAAGCAATGAAGCCTTTGCATCCCAAGCCTTGGCCGTCAGCAAGGAGTTGGGATTTGATTCTGCCATTGTGAACCCGAACGGCGGCGCGATCGCACTGGGCCACCCCGTCGGCGCCACAGGCGCAATCATCACCGTAAAGGCAATGTACGAGCTAGAACGAACCCGTGGCAAACGGGCGCTAATCACGATGTGTATTGGCGGCGGGCAGGGCATTGCACTGGCAATCGAACGGTTATGACCCGTTTCGGACGGTGCTCAGACCGTTGATATTAGGGGTTACCATGGGCTTAAGCCCATGGCGACGCTCACTCGACTGTTGTCACAATGGCTGCGCTAACCGCGGGACCCCGCATAGGTGATCCGGCGCAAGAGGCGTTCGAATGGTGGCGTGCCGAAACGCGATTGCCACATCGCAACGCTGGCAATCAAAAATGCCGTAACCAGCAGTGCCGTGCCAGTCGCAACCGTCCATGACACTCCGGACCACAGCCCTAGTCCATAGCCCGAGAATATCCACGACAGGATAATGGACTGCCCAAGATAGACGCTTAGGCTTGCGCCACCCGCAGCAAGAATTGTCTTCGCCATCCGGCTTTTCGGTTTGGGCATCGCCGCAATCAGCCCTAGATACCCCACAGTCGCAACCGGAGCTGCCACGACCACAAGAACAATGCCCCAGATCGAGTGCCCGTTCAGAACCAGTACAGCACCCAGCAAGCTGCCTGCGACGCCTGGCACCAAACAAATCCGGCGCGCGTTTTTCCATTGTTGATGATCGGGATTGTCGATCATCCCAGACCGCACGCTCGCCAGGCCCAGACAGAACCAACCCAAGGCACCCAGACCCTGAAACATCAGCCCGAATGGCAAAAAGAATAGGTATTCTGAACTGCGGTATTGAATGACGTCGGCAATTCCGCCGGTCGTCATCACAGTCTTGGCCCATGCATCGTGTTCGGCCGTTACCGCCGGATCAACGAACAAAGCGGCTAACATCGTCGCGGCCACAATTGCGGTTTGTAGCACAAGAAGCACAACGCCCCATTTGACCAATCGTCGAACCGCCCAGTTTCGCATCAAATATAAAATCGACCCCGTCACCGCATAGATCACGAGAATATCACCGAAGAAGAACAAACAGCCGTGCAGCAAACCCAATACTAACAAACCGATCATCCGGTTGCGATAGACGCGCCCAAACGGCAAGCCGCGACGTTCGACCGATTGCATCAAGAACCCGAGCCCGACACCAAACATGAACGAAAACAAGCCATATGACTTGGTCAGAGCCAGTCCGTTCACCAGCAAGACCGTCACACGGTCAAACCCCGAAAAACCGGTATTAAACGGAAAATTGGCGCTGTCTGGGAATGCCATGAACTGGACATTCACCACGACAATTCCAAACAGAGCAATCAGCCGCAAATAGTCCGGCATTTGCGCGCGGGTGATCAGTTTATGATGTTGGGTAGTCACGAACAAATATCCAATTGTTACCATCCGACAAGTCGGCGTCATATGCGTAGCCGCCGCTACCGAAGGACTTGATATCTTCAGGATCGGTCAACCGGTTTTCCACAATGTATCGCGCCATCGCCCCTCGGGCGCGTTTGGCGAAAAACGAAATGATGCGGGGGCGGCCGTCTTTGATCTCCATGAATTGCGGCGTGATCACCCGTAATTTCAGCGCTTTGCGGTCTGCTGCGCCAAAGTATTCCTGACTCGCGCAATTGATCAAAGTGTCCGTTTCAGCCTCGGCGGCTCGGGCATTCAGCGCCTTGGCAATTGTGTCGCCCCAATAGTCATACAGCGATTTACCCCGCCGCGTTTTCAAACGGCTGCCCATTTCCAGACGGTAGGGCTGGATCGCGTCAAGCGGGCGCAGCAGGCCATACAGTCCCGACAGTATTCCTAGATGATCCTGCGCCCATCCCAGATCGTCTTGCGATAGCGTCTTTGCCTCCAACCCTTGATAGGTATCACCATTAAACGCGAGCGCTGCTGCCTTGGTTGTTTGCGGCGCGGGCTCGGCCTCGAACGCTTTGAACCGGTCACGGTTCAATCGCGCGAGGTCATCGGAGATCGACATCAACCCTTTTAGTTGTGTCAGGGTCAGGTTCCGTGCCGTTTTCGACAATCGCACAGCGTCTTCTTGAAAATCAGGCTGGGTTGCCACCACATCAACCGGATCCATGTCCAGCGACTTGGCAGGGGAAATAACGACCAGCATCAGCGCGCTCCTGTCAACGTCACACCGGCGGTGTGCATCGCATCCAACGCGACCTGCAGAGATCCGTCAAAGTCGATTGCACGGCACAAATCCAGATCGACGGTCACTTCAAACCCCTGCGTCGCCGCATCCACGGCTGAATAGTGGACGCAAAAATCTGTGGCCAAACCGACCATGGTCAGCGCTGTAATGCCACGCGTGCGCAGATACCCTTCTAGACCTGTGGGTGTTGTATGGTCGTTTTCAAAAAAGGCGGAATAACTGTCGATTGCGGGGTTGTATCCCTTGCGCACGATCATGTCCGCCGCATCGGCATTCAGGTCGCGGTAGAATGCCGCGCCATGACCACCTTGAATGCAGTGATCGGGCCACAGGACCTGCGGGCCATACGGCATCTCGGTCACGCTCATCGGCGCGGCATCGTGGCTGCTTGCGAAGCTGGAATGGCCCGCGGGGTGCCAGTCTTGCGTCAAGATCACAGCGTCGAACCGCGGCATCGCGGCATTGATACCTGCAACAATCTGGTCCCCGCCCGTCACCGCCAGCGCGCCACCAGGGCAAAAATCGTTCTGAACATCAATTACTAACAAGGCGTGCATCGGGCTCTCCTATTCTTTGTCAGATAGGTAAGGCGCGCTGGGCAACGAGGCAAGCCAAGCGTTCACTTCTTTCAGCGATGTCAAATGGACAACGCGGGTACCTTGCGGATTTGCCGCCATCGCTTCGATCTTGGCCCGTGCGGTGTGGCGCGTGTCCCAAATCCATTTCCAGAACGTAAATGTTTCACGGTCGATCCGTTCGACGCAGCCCTCGGGCAGATCAGGGCGGTTGGTTCCCCAATGCTGGAACGTTCGCCGTAAAACCCGAAAGAACCGCAATCCCATCGGGATGTCGATCCAGACCAACGTATCGGCCCGCTGCAAACGCTCTGGATAGGTGGCGGACAATCCGCCCTCGAATATCCAAGCCTCCTGATCGGTCACCTCTTGGCACATCACAACCTTATCCGGCATTGGGCGCGGCACCCAATCGGGTAAATGATGGATATGGTCCATGTGAAACACTGGTAAACCGGTCCGCTCTCCGAGCAATCGCGCGGTTGTGCTTTTGCCGGATCCGGGCTGCCCGACGATCATAACTCTTTGCATTTTGCCCCCCTTGGCATCCGAAAGGCAATGACGTATTCCACGCGCCTTTCGCATTTGCAACCAGAGAGGGACGACATGGCAACGCTTGGCATTGATTTTGGGACCTCAAACACCGCTGCTGCCATTCTGGTTGATGGCCAAGCGCGTATGATCGAGGTTGAGGATGGCAAGACGACACTGCCGACGTCACTCTTTTTCGACTACCACACCGGTGAAACGATATACGGCTCTGCCGCCAATAACGCCCTGATAGACGGGCGCGAGGGGCGGTTTATGCGCGCGTTGAAATCGGTTTTGGGCACCCCGCTGATGCATGAGCCCCGCCAGATCCACTATGAACGTTTGACCCTGATTGAAGCGATCGCAAGGTTTTTGACAACGATCCGCACGCGCGCCGAGACGCTGACCGGTCAAGAGTTCACTCATGCCTTGTCTGGCCGGCCCGTCCGGTTTCATTCGACCGACGACGCCCGTAACGCCCAAGCCGAGCTGGACCTTCGCGAGGCGTATATGGTTGCGGGGTTTCAAGATGTGCAATTCATGTTCGAACCCGAGGCCGCAGCCCTTGCCGCGGGGCCCCTGCCCAAGGGCAAGCTGGGCCTGATCGTCGATATTGGCGGCGGAACTTCCGATTTCTCGGTTTTTTCGCGCGACGGGCGGGACACAGATATTATCACCAGCCATGGAGTGCGCGTTGGTGGCACCGATTTTGATAAAGCAATTTCGCTGAACCGTGTGATGCCATTGCTGGGGCGCGGCGGCACAATTCGCAACGAAATGGGCAGCGGCACACATACAGCGCCCAATGCGATCTATAATGATCTGTCCGCTTGGGAAAAAATTCCGTTCCTCTACACGGCCGAAATGCGTCGCACCGCTGCACGGTTTCACAAGCTGGGGACGCAACCGCAGCTGTTTAAACGTTTGCAGGATGTTCTGGACCTTGAACTGGGGCATGACATCGCCTTTGCCGTCGAGGCAGGCAAGATTGCATTGAATGCAGAGGGTGCAGATCAGGCCGCGATCGATTTAGGTGTGATTGAATCCGCCCTCGCGCCGCGCCTGACCAACGGGGATTTGATGATGGATTTGGCCGACCACGCCACAGCCATTCATAGCGCCGCGGTTCACACCCTGACTCAGGCGGATCTGGTTCCGGCTGACATTGGCCAGATCGTTTTGGTCGGCGGGTCTAGCCTGATGCAAGTCGTCGAAGGCACGATGCGTGGCTTATTCCCCCATGCGACCGTCGAGCGGTCCGAGGCCTTTACCGCTGTCGCCGACGGATTGGCCATTGCCGCCGCCACTTGAAGCCACGGCCTAACAGGCGTATCTGGCAGGCATGTATACAGTCGCCGCCCTATACCATTTCACCCGCTTCGATGACATCGCCGCGATCCAAGCCCCCTTGCTGACCTTGTGCAAAGAGCGCGGGATCATGGGGACGCTATTGCTGGCCCGTGAGGGGATCAATGGCACCATCGCGGGCGATCGCGCGGGCATTGACGCGGTGCTGGCCCACATCCGTGCGCTACCTGGTTGTGCCGATCTAGAGCACAAGGAAAGCCACGCAAGCCAGCCGCCGTTTCACCGGATGAAAGTTCGGTTAAAGAAAGAAATCGTCACCATGGGCCAACCCGACGTGGACCCTACGGCGGCTGTCGGAAACTATGTTGCACCTGAGGATTGGAACGAATTGATCCAGTCCCCCGACGTGGCGGTGATAGACACCCGCAACGACTATGAGGTGGCAATCGGCACGTTCGACGGCGCGATTGACCCGCAGACCAAATCCTTTGGCGAATTCCCCGCGTGGTGGGCGGAAAACAAGGACCGGTTCCATAACAAGCGGATCGCGATGTTCTGCACGGGCGGCATCCGGTGTGAAAAGTCGACCAATTTTCTGTTGGGCGAGGGTGTCGAAGATGTCTACCACCTCAAGGGCGGGATCCTGAAATACCTCGAAGACGTGCCCAAGGACGACAGCACTTGGGACGGCGAATGTTTTGTCTTTGACAGCCGCGTCAGCGTGGGTCACGGGCTAGAGGAAGGGCCGCATATCCTGTGCTATGCCTGTCGTCGTCCACTGCTGCCCCAAGATCGCAATCGGCCCGAGTTCGAAGAGGGCGTGGCCTGCCACCAATGCGCATCTGAAACAACAGAAGACGACAAAGACCGTTTTCGCGAACGTCAAAAACAAATCGCTCTGGCCAAGAAACGTGGCACCCATCACATCGGCGGCGCCAATTGATGGCCAGCCTTTCGGCGATCAAGGGTCAGATGCTGGCGCTGATCATCGGGATCGCTAGCGGAGTGTTTTGCAACTGGATCGGGATGCCATTGCCATGGATGTTGGGACCGATGTTCGGCAACACGGCAGCGGCGTTGCTGGGCTGGCCCATAGCGGCACCTAACAAACTGCGCCCGGTTGTGATCCCGATCTTGGGTGTGATGCTGGGCTCTGCGATCACTTACGAACTGTTTGGTCAATTGGGGGGATGGGCGCTTACCTTTATTCTGTTGCCGGTGTTCCTGGCAGTGGCATCCGGCGCCTCATATGCGATCTATCGAACCGTGGGCCGCTACGATCCGGTGACTGCATTCTATTCCGCGATGCCGGGCGGGCTGAACGAGATGCTCATTATGGGCGAGGCTGCGGGTGGAAACGGGCGCAAGATTGCCTTGGCCCATGCCGCGCGGGTTTTGTTCGTGATTTTCTTTGTTGCTTTGTTCTTTGGCTTGGTTTTGGGCGTGCAATCGGGCGCGGGCGGCGCAAGTTGGATTGGTCTGACGGACCCGACACCAGCGGATTACCTTTGGCTGGCTATGGCGGCCGTTTTGGGTGTGACGCTGGGTCGAATTGCCCGCCTGCCGGCCGCGCCCGTATTTGGCCCAATGATCGTTAGCGGGATTTTTCACGTGGTCGGCTGGGTCAGCATTGCGCCGCCTTCGGTCTTGATCATCGGATCGCAAATTGTGATCGGCAGCATCATCGGGACACGTTTTCTAGGGGCAACCCTGACCGAGTTGCGCAACGATCTAACATTGGCGTCGCTCGCGTCGGCGGTGATGCTGGCGGTCGGGGTCGCGTTTGGGGCAATTGTAGCATCGCTAAACGGCATGTCCCTTAGCCAAGCATTCCTAGCCTACGCACCCGGCGGGTTGACCGAGATGTCCCTGCTCACAATCGCGATGAACCAAGACGTGGCCTATGTGTCCAGCGTCCACATTGTGCGCATCACCTTGGTCATCGCAATCGCGCCATACGTGTTTCAGGCCGTGCGCAAACGTTTGCTCTAAAAGTCGAGGTTTTCGACATTCAGCGCGTTTTGCTGGATGAATTCACGGCGTGGTTCGACCACATCGCCCATCAGCTTGGTGAACAGGTCGTCGGCCTCGGCCAGATCCTCCACTCGGACTTGCAACAATGTTCGCGCATCAGGGTCCAGCGTGGTTTCCCATAGCTGGTCAGGGTTCATTTCGCCCAGGCCCTTGTAACGCTGTAGCGAAAGGCCTCGTTCGCCCTCTTCCAAAACCGCCCGCAGCAGCCCCAACGGTCCTTGAATAATCTGAGAGCGGTCCTTGCGCACCAAAGTCGCGGGCAGGCCATAGACGTCTTGCAGGCTTTTGGTGAACGTCCCTGTGCGGCGCGCCTCGCCAGACCGTAGCATTTTGCCGTCCAATGTGCGGACTTCTTCGACACCACGCAACATACGCGCAAGGCGCATGCCTTTGTCTTGGGTAATCCGGCCCGCCCAACCGCGTTCCCATTCTTCGGCGATCAGGTCCAAACGTTTGGCAACGCGGTCCGCTGTGCCCTGCAAGTCGGCATCAACCGCACCGGGGACAAAGGCGCCCGCGATTGCGGCCTGTTCCAGAATGTGGCGCGGGTAATGGGTCGGGAATGCATCCAGAACCCGTTTCAGCTGCCGTGCCTCGTTCACAACGCGGATCAGATCGGCCCCAGAGATTTCTTCGCCGTTGCCCTGCCGCAGGATTGCGCCATCGACGCCTTGGTCAACAAGGTAGTCATCCATTGCGGCCTGATCCTTGAGGTAAACCTCGGACTTGCCGCGCGATACTTTGTACAGCGGTGGTTGCGCGATATAGAGATATCCGCCCTCGATCAATTCCGGCATCTGGCGGAAGAAGAAAGTCAGCAAAAGGGTTCGAATGTGCGCCCCATCCACGTCCGCATCGGTCATGATGACGATTTTGTGGTAACGCAATTTGTCGATGTTGAACTCGTCTCGGCCAATGCCTGTGCCCAAAGCCATAACAAGGTTGCCGATTTCCTGACTGGCCAACATGCGATCAAAACGCGCGCGTTCGACGTTCAGGATTTTACCCTTGAGCGGCAGGATCGCTTGGGTCCCGCGATCACGACCAGTTTGGGCCGACCCACCAGCAGAATCACCCTCCACCAAGAAGACTTCGGTTTTGGTCGGGTCTTTCTCGGAACAATCCTTGAGCTTACCTGCGAGGAAATTTACGTCCATCGCGGTTTTACGGCGGGTCAGTTCGCGGGCCTTGCGCGCAGCCTCGCGGGCATGGGCGGCCTCGACAATTTTGCCGACGATCTGGCGCGCCTGCTGAGGGTTCTCTTCGAACCATTCCGACAGCTTTTCCCCGACAAGAGATTCCACCGCTGGGCGCACTTCCGAGCTGACCAATTTATCCTTGGTTTGGCTAGAGAATTTCGGATCAGGTACTTTGACCGACAAAACACATGTCAAACCCTCGCGGGCGTCGTCACCGGTAAATGCGACCTTTTCCTTTTTCGCGATGCCGCTGGATTGGGCATAGCTGTTGATTGTGCGGGTCAGCGAACAACGAAAGCCCGCCATATGCGTGCCGCCATCGCGCTGCGGAATGTTATTGGTAAACGGCAGAACCATTTCGTTATAGCTATCATTCCACCACATCGCGACCTCGACCCCGATGTCGTCTTTTTCACCGACGACATAGATCGGCTCTTCCATGACGGCGGTTTTGGACCGGTCGAGGTATTTGACAAATTCCTTGACGCCTCCCTCATAGAACAATTCGGTCCGCAGGGTTTCCGCAGGGCGTTCGTCTGTCAGAATAATCCGCACACCAGAGTTCAGGAACGCCAGTTCGCGCAAACGCTTTTCGAGCGTCGCAAAGCTGTATTCAAGGTTCGAGAATGTTTGATCCGAAGCTAGAAATCGGACCTCTGTCCCCTTGCGGCCATTCGCCGGGCCGACGATTTCAAGCGATTTTGCAGTGACGCTATCCTCAAACCGGCAATAGTGTTCTTTGTCATTGCGCCAGATGCGCAGTTCCAGCCAGTCGGACAGTGCGTTCACAACGGAAATGCCAACGCCGTGCAGACCGCCCGACACCTTATAGGAATTGCTGTCAAACTTACCGCCCGCGTGTAGCTGGGTCATGATGACCTCGGCGGCGGAAATGCCCTCTTCCTTGTGCATATCAACAGGAATACCGCGCCCGTTGTCGCCGACAGAAACCGAATTGTCCGCGTGCAATGTCACCGTCACATGGTCGGCGTGGCCGGCCAGTGCCTCGTCGATCCCGTTATCGACAGCCTCATAGACCATATGGTGCAGGCCGGACCCGTCGTCAGTGTCGCCGATATACATCCCGGGACGCTTGCGAACCGCATCTAAGCCCTTGAGAACCTTGATGGAATCGGCGCCATATTCGGCGTTGTTCGGTTGATCG
>CAXIAS010000016.1:0-36905 GCA_964022195.1 uncultured Roseobacteraceae bacterium | reverse complement strand
TTTCATAGTGTTCTGGAGTGCGTTGAGCTTGGATTTGATCGACGTGTCGATCATTTTCGAGCCCACTTTTACAATAAGACCGCCGATGATGCTTTCATCCACGGTCTCTTTGATCGTTACATCAGCGCCAACTTGCGCTTTCAGTGTTTTGGCCAACTTGTCCGACTGACCCTTGGTCAGCGCTTTGACCGAAGTCACTTCGGCGATAACCTCGCCTTTGTGCTCGGAGATGCGCGCGCGCAAGGTCGAGACAAGCTGCGGCAAGACAAACAAGCGGCGCTTGGACGCCATCAGCGCCAGCACGTTTGCTGTTGTCTTGGACAGTTTCATTTTCTTGGCAATTGCCGAGATCGCGGCGCCTTGCTCATCACGGCTATACAGCGGTGATGTCAGCAAAGTGCGTAGTTCTTCACTGTCGGACATTGCGGCGTCTAACGCATCAACGTCCTTTTCTAGCGCTGGCAGCGCCTTGCCTTCTAAGGCGAGGTCAAACACAGCTGTCGCATAGCGAGCAGCGATGCCTGTGGAAATTCCTACTGGTTCGGACACGTCCACCCTTCCGATGTTCTGGCCCAAAATGATGCGCTAGGCATCACACGGGCAGCTTACAATACCTCGTTCATGAACAAGGCGTCAAAATCAGCGCCGATGTAGCAGAGCCTTGGTTATGCCGCAACCGCCTAGGTAGGTCAAAATGTCGCCCTTTGGTCGCCGATCACCGTTTGGGGGAATACATTGTTTCCCGCAGCTGCAGGTCCGTCATGCCCGTGCCAACAGCTAGGACGTTCAAACTAAGGGATTTCATCACAACTTTTCCTCAAAAATATCTCAAATTGCGAGCAATCACCTCTGAGTGTCCGTCGCAACGCATAAATTTGGGAAGGTAGTGACGTATTTCGACTATTCTCTACGGGGACTGATGATTTAGATCCCCGCCGATTCTTTGTTCGCGGGCGGCGATGAGGATAACGGCGGCAATTCTGGCCTAAATTGTCAGAGCGGGCGTCCAAGAAACCTTGCCAAGGCAAACACCAGATCTGGTCCTATACGTTGTCTTTGGAAAATGGCGGACGCGCTCTGGCGCCGACCATCATTGGCGCGCCCGAATTGATCCTTAACCACAGCATCGCAAACGACATGCCGCTGTCCTAGCGCCGACCACGGTGGGCGGGTTCGGGCCTGGCACCAATGCCATCAAGGGCGCGCAGTGGTTTGCGCACCCGATCCACCAATCCCGCGCGGGTCGGTGCCTGCATATGTTTGGTCACTTCGACCATCAGCACCCCGCCCGCCGCTATGACGGGAATGTTGTGGCCGATGCGTTCCACCAGACGCGCCGACTTGCGCCACATAGATCCGTTGAACGGCGGCTGATAGAGAGTTGATAACGTGTGTTCGACCACAAAATCATGATGGCGTAGCTGTGCCTCTAGTTGCCCCAGCGAATAGGGCCGCCCATAGCCGAACGGTGTGCGGTCATTACGCGACCAAATGCCCGCCCTGTTGGGCACCACAAAAATTGCCCGTCCACCCGGCCCCAGCACGCGCCAACATTCGTCCAGCAACGCAGGCGCATTTTCGGATGTCTCTAGCCCGTGCATCACCACCAGCTTGTCCAGCCGGCCCGTCGCAATGGGCCACTGGGTTTCTTCGGACAACAAACTGACGTTGGGCCGCGAAGGAGGCCACGGCATGACCCCCTGCGGACCCGGCATCACAGCAAGAACCCTGCGAGCGTCTTTTAGATACGGGCGCAGCAGCGGCACGGAAAACCCGAAACCCGCGACGCTTTGCCCCTTAGCTTCTGGCCAAAGCTGTGTCAGCTCGTCGCGAATGACCTTTTGCGCAGCGCGCCCAAGCGTGCTGCGGTAATAGAAATCGCGCAGGTCCAGCACATCAAGATGCATTGCGGTTGACGCCCCCTTGGGTAACTCTATCTACACCATACCAAGCGAAAGCGATATTGCCATGCCTCTTGAACTGATTACGATCCCATGTCTGGACGACAATTACGCTTTTGTCATCGCCAACCCCGACACCAAAGAGGCCGCACTGATTGATGTGCCCGACGCCGCGCCAATCAACGCCACGCTGGCCCGAACCGATTACCGGCTAACAACCGTTTTGCTGACGCACCATCACTGGGATCATATCGACGGGCTGCCTGATCTGGACGGGCATGAGGCGTTAACGATCATCGGGGCCCAAGCGGACAAGCACCGCCTGCCCGCCTTGGACATCGCGGTCGTTGAGGGGGACATCGTTACCTTATGTGGCGAAGAGGCCCATGTGCTAGACGTTTCCGGCCACACGATCGGACATATCGCGATCCATTTGCCCGCATCCAAGCTGGCCTTTACCGCAGACAGCCTGATGGCGATGGGATGTGGCCGCTTGTTCGAAGGCACACCAGATCAGATGTGGGGCAGCATGTTAAAACTGCGCCGCCTTCCCGACGACACACAGGTTTGCTCGGGGCACGAATATACAACGTCAAATGCCGAATTCGCGCTGGATCTTGAACCCGACAATCCAGACATTATCTCTCGGATGTCCGACATCGCCGCAACCCGTGCGGCTGGTAACCCCACCGTTCCATCCCTATTGGGGCTGGAAAAGCAAACAAACCCGTTTCTACGCGCAGACGACCCCGCCCTAATGGCCGCAATTGGTATGACAGGTGACGACCCGAAATCTGTTTTCGCCGAAATTCGGGGCCGCAAAGACAGGTTCTAAGCCCCAACCGCACCCAAGTTCGCCAAATTGGCGCAATTTTGTGCACCAACACGCGCAATCGCAATAATTGTGACCCAAAAAACGAAAAAAGTCCTTGAAGGTTGGGCAATAAAACCAAACCTTAAGGTTAAGAGGCCACGGTTGGTCGCAGGCGTTCGCACCTACCCCAACCCCGAGATGTGAAGGAGCACGAGACGTGCCATCATTTTCGAATACATTAGAACAGGCAATTCACGGTGCCTTGGCGCTGGCTAACGCAAACAAGCATGAGCTGGCCACGCTGGAACACCTGCTGCTGTCATTGATCGACGAACCGGACGCCGCCAAGGTGATGCAGGCCTGCGCGGTTAATCTGGATGAACTGCGCAAAGACCTAGAGGACTTCATCGAAGACGATCTTTCAAGCCTGATCGCCGATGAAGAAGGGTCCGAGGCCGTGCCGACCGCGGCGTTCCAGCGCGTAATCCAGCGTGCGGCGATCCATGTGCAGTCGTCCGGCAGGTCCGAGGTCACAGGCGCCAACGTCCTGGTCGCGATTTTCGCTGAACGCGAAAGCAACGCTGCCTTCTTTTTGCAAGAACAGGATATGACCCGTTACGACGCAGTAAACTTTATCGCCCACGGCGTCGCCAAAGACCCCGCATTCGGCGAATCCCGCCCCGTCATGGGATCATCAGAAGACGGCGAAACCACCGTCGAGGCAGAAGGCGAGGAAAAAGAAAGCGCACTGGCCAAATATTGCGTCGATCTGAACGCCAAGGCAACCAAAGGCGATGTCGACCCGCTGATTGGCCGCGCGCACGAGGTCGAGCGTTGCATTCAGGTTCTGTGCCGCCGCCGCAAGAACAACCCTCTCTTGGTCGGTGATCCCGGCGTTGGTAAAACCGCCATCGCCGAGGGGCTGGCGTTCAAAGTCGTCAATGAAGACGTGCCCGAGGTTCTGTCCGGAACAACGATCTATTCGCTCGACATGGGCGCCTTGCTGGCCGGCACCCGATACCGCGGTGACTTTGAAGAACGCCTCAAGGCTGTCATGACCGAAATGGAAGAGCATGAAGATGCGGTTCTATTCATCGACGAAATCCACACCGTGATCGGGGCTGGCGCCACATCCGGTGGGGCCATGGACGCGTCGAACCTGCTGAAACCTGCGCTGCAGGGCGGCAAGCTGCGCTGCATGGGCTCGACAACCTACAAGGAATTCCGCCAGCATTTTGAAAAGGACCGCGCTCTGTCCCGTCGTTTCCAAAAGATCGACGTGGTTGAACCCTCGGTCGAGGATTCGGTGAAAATCCTGCGCGGCCTCAAACCATATTTTGAGGATCACCACAGCATCAAATATACCGCCGATGCGATCCGCACGGCGGTCGAGCTGTCGGCGCGCTATATCAACGACCGCAAACTGCCCGACAAAGCGATTGACGTCATTGATGAAGCCGGAGCAGCACAGCATCTTGTTGCGGAATCCAAACGGCGCAAAACAATTGGCGTCAAGGAAATCGAGGCCGTTGTCGCCAAAATCGCACGTATTCCACCTAAAAACGTGACCAAGGATGACGCGGAGGTCCTCAAGGACCTTGAAAAGTCTCTTAAGCGTGTTGTTTTCGGCCAAAATACCGCAATCGAGGCGCTCTCATCCGCCATCAAACTGGCCCGTGCGGGCCTGCGTGAGCCGGAAAAGCCGATTGGGAACTACCTGTTTGCGGGCCCGACAGGCGTCGGCAAAACCGAGGTCGCCAAACAGCTGGCTGACACATTGGGCGTAGAGCTCCTGCGCTTTGATATGTCGGAATACATGGAGAAACACGCCGTCAGCCGCCTGATCGGTGCGCCTCCGGGATATGTCGGGTTTGATCAGGGCGGAATGTTGACCGACGGGATCGACCAAAACCCGCATTGTGTGCTGCTGCTGGACGAGATGGAAAAGGCGCATCCTGATGTCTACAATATCCTGTTGCAGGTCATGGACCACGGAAAGCTGACCGACCACAATGGGCGGACCACCGATTTTCGCAACGTGATTGTGATTATGACATCCAACGCAGGCGCTGCCGAATTGGGCAAAAATGCGCTAGGATTTGGTCGCGAAAGCCGTGAAGGCGAAGACACCGCCGCGATTGAACGAACGTTCACGCCCGAGTTCCGAAACCGTCTGGATGCCATTATCAGCTTTGGCGCGTTGCCGAAACCCGTGATCCTGCAGGTGGTTGAAAAATTCGTCCTTCAGCTAGAGGCACAGCTGATCGACCGAAACGTTCACATCGAAATGACCGGCAAGGCCGCGGAATGGCTGGCCGACAAAGGCTACGATGCCAAAATGGGTGCGCGCCCGCTGGGCCGTGTCATTCAGGAACACATCAAAAAACCATTGGCCGAGGAATTGCTATTTGGAAAATTGGTCAAGGGCGGCTTGGTCAAGGTTGGTGTCAAGGACGGGAAACTGGACCTGCGCTATGAAGAACCTCAGCAAGCCCGTTTGGGCAAAGGTGACAAGCCCCCGCTACTGACAGCCGAATGATCCGGCCTTCGGCCATCGCCATACTATCCCTCGCAGCGCACCCCGCTGCGGGGGATTTTTCGTTGCGGTTTCCAGTAGATTGCACCGTTGGAACCAATTGCTACATCCAGCACCTCGTTGATTTGGACCCCGGTGCCACGGTCCAGGATTTTCGCTGTGGCGACCTAAGCTATGACGGCCACAAGGGGACCGACATCGCCCTGCCCTCGCTCGCGGCACAGGCCGCCGGCGTTGCTGTCATTGCTGCAGCTGCCGGCACAGTCATTGGCGTTCGCAACGACATGGAAGATGCGCTGCAATTTGGGCCTGCCGCGCCAGACATTGTGAACCGCGAATGCGGCAATGGCGTCGTGATCAAACACACCCAAGGCTACGAGACGCAATACTGCCATCTTGCCAAAGGCTCGGTCACAGTTAATTCCGGCCAACAGGTGCAGGCCGGAACACCACTCGGTCAGATTGGCCTGTCTGGGAAAACCCAATTCCCGCACCTGCACTTTAGTGTCCGGCACAACGGCGCCGTTGTGGATCCCTTTGACACCGTCGATGCGCGCCAGTGTGACGACCCGCTTGATCCGCTATGGGCACGTGTGCCCGAGACACCAGCAGGTGGGTTGATCTCGATCGGAATGCATGACGGCGTCCCGCACTACCAAGAGGTCAAGGCAGGCACCGCTGATACCGTGCTGACATCCAGCGGACCGGCAATGGTCGGCTGGGCCTTTGTCTATATGGCCCGCAAAGGCGACATACTGACAACTCAAATTACCGGCCCTGATCGGGTGTACGTGTCCCATTCCGAATTGATCAAGCGCGATCAGGCACAGCTATACCGCGCCTCCGGCAGGCGCACTCCGGCTGATGGCTGGCCTGCCGGCGACTATTTGCTAGAGGTCGAACTGGTCCGTGGCGACACCGTCTTGGATCGCGAAATCCACACATTTCACATTGATTAGCGCTCGGTCAGCTTTAGCTCGATCCGCCGGTTCTGCGCCCGCGCTAGTGCGGTGTCGTCAAGGTTTAGCGGCTGGTATTGACCAAAACCGTTGGCCGCAACTCTGTTGGGCGAAATCCCCAAAAAATTGACCATATACAACACGACCGAAAGCGCCCGCGCCTGCGATAGTTCCCAGTTGTTCCTGTATTTGCCATTGCCCGATAGCGGAATATCATCCGTGTGGCCGTCCACGCGAATGACCCAATCAATACCCTCAGGAATATCGTCCGCGATATTGCGCAGGATGCCCGCAATATTGGCGATCTCAGAGCGGCCCTGGTCAGACAGCTCCGCGCTTCCTGGCCGGAAAAGGACCTCGGAAGAAAACACAAATCTGTCACCCTCGATCCGGACGCGGTCCTGCCCTTCTAATACATCACGTAGTTGGCCAAAGAAATCGGACTTGAACCGTTCGAGGTTTTGCGCCTCAGCCGCAAGGCGGGCGGCCTCAACCTCTAGCCGTTCTCGTTCAGCCTGTTCCAGCGCGCGGCGGCGCCGTTCTTCGGATGCAACACGCGCAAGCGCAGTATTAAGTTGCGATCCCAAGGATTGGATCTGAACCTGCGCGTCGTTGTCTGCTGTCTCGGCCAAGTCCAACAAGGTCTGAAGGGTTCCGACCTGATTGCGCAACTGGGCGACTTGTTCGTTTAATAATGCGACCTGCCGCTGGCTCTCGGCAGATAGGGCCTGCTCTTGATCCAGCGCGGCATTTGCTGTGGCCAACAGTGCGGATTTGCGTTCTTGCTCTGTCATCTGCACGTCTGTCTGCGCGCGTGCCGCGTTCATAGCGGCAATCGCTTCGGCCAGTTGGGCACGCAGATCGGCGCGTTCGGTCGCGGTTTCAGATGTTTGATCCGACAATGCAGCGACCCTTGCCTGCAAGGTCTCATTTGCGAGCAGCGCCTCGGCCAGCCGGTCCTGTAGCGTTTTAGCCGCTTGCGCATTGGTTTGCCCGTCCAAAGCCGCCGAAGCCAATTCGGCCTCCAACGCGTCCTTTGCCAAAATTGCGGCAGCCAACTGCGCCTGAATTTCCGCTTCTGTCTGCTCGCCTCGCGCCAAAGCATCTTCCAACGCCTCGCGAGCCGCTGCAAGCGCATCTTCGTTTTGCTGGCCGGCCGTTAAGGCCGCCGCGAGGCGGGTCGTCAACGTGTCCGCATTGGCGGTGGCCGCATCCAGTTGCGCCCGCGCCTCGTTCAATTCGGCGGCGGTGCTGTCTTTCAGCGACAGCGCTGCTGCAAGGCGCGTATCCAAATCCTCACCTTCGCTTAACGCACGGGTCAGATTGTTTTCAGCTTTTTGTTGCGCCAATAGGGCCGCGGCCAGCCTCATGTCCAGATTCTGGCTTGCCGCATTGGCCGCCGCCAAAAGCGTAAGGGTTTCCTCTGCCTCGCGACGTTTTGCCTCGAGGGTCAGGGTCATCGCGGTCAATTCTGTGTCTGCGTTTTCCAATCGGTCCCGCAGGGCTTGGGCCGCTGCTGCATCTGCCAGTTGACCGGCTTCTAGATCGGAGATGCGTGTTTGGTCCGCGGTGCCCTGAGCGCGCAAATCGGCAATCAACGCCTCTAACGCCTCACGACGAGCCGCGGCAAGCCGCGCGGCTTCAGCGCCTTCATCGATTTCGGAACGGGCCTGAGCAAGCGCAAGGTTCAGCGCCTCTTGGTCATCAATCAATCGGGTTTGAGAATCCTCAAGCGTCGCGATCTGTCCCAAGGCATCCCGTCGTTCGGCAAGCAGGCCTGCGACCTGAGCCTCGAAACCGGTGATCCGGTTTTGTGCATCAACCAAATCACGAGAGGTTTCATCACGTTCGCGCGTCAGTCGCGCAATCAAGGCCGCCTGCCGGTTTGCTGTGTCGGTTGCATCCGACAGCGTGAGCGCCAAGTCAGCCCGCTGCGCATCGGCAAGGCCCAATGCATCGGCCAGACTGCTGACTTCGGCAGCCAGTTCATCCAGTTGCGACGACTGGCCCGCAATTTTTTCCCGCAATACGAACTGGATGACCATAAAGATTGTCAGCACGAACATCAGCACCAACAAAAGACCAGTCATCGCATCTACGAAACCCGGCCAGATTGCGTTTTGGAAACGCCCCGATGCGCGACGACTTAGGGCCATCCGCTAGCTGTCGCCAGACGGGCGGCCCCGCCCCGTGCGAACGGCTCGCGTGAGCGCAGCAATATCACTACGCAGATCGGCAACAGTTTCCTGCCGGCCGGCAGAGAGTTCCTCAAGTATACGCAGCATCTGAACGTCGATCGACCGCAATCGCATCCGGCTTTCAGCGTCGATACCGTCGACGCCACTGTCGCGTAGTTTCTCGATCAGGCGATCCTGCCCGTCCGCGATCCGGTTCAAGGCATCGAAATCCATCCCCTCGCCCGACACATTCTTGCGGGCCAATTGATCCACAGCTTGTGCGAGATCCGCCATCGTGGCCTGCTGGTTTTCTAGGCGCATCGACAGGTGTTCGACGATTTCGACCATCATGGCCGCGTCAGTTCCCTGTTCCTCGCCCGAGGCAAACCCGAGGCGGGTGATGGACGACAGCCATTCCTCTAGCTCGCGGTAGAACCGGTTTTGGCCATGGCTCGCGAATAATTCCAATAGACCGACGACCAACGACCCTGCCAATCCTAGCAGGGACGATGAAAACGCGGTTCCCATGCCGCCCAGCTGGCTTTCCAAACCGGCCTGCAATCGGCCAAAAATGTCCGCCCCGTCCGAGCCGTCGCCCGCGTCCAGTGACCGGATGGTTTCGACAAGCGCGGGCACCGTCGTTGCAAGCCCATAAAATGTCCCCAACAAGCCAAGGAAAATCAGTGTGTTCCCGATATAGCGCGTGATTTCGCGATCTTCGTCGATACGTTGTGCGACCGATTCAAGAATAGACCGCCCTGCCGTCGACGACAGCTGCATTGACGATCCCCGCGATCGCAACAGCGTCGCCAAGGGTGCAAGCAGCCCTGGCGCTTTGACTTGTGGGGTATCAGTGTCGGGTTTCGTGAACCGCTCGATCCACTGGACCGACCGCATCAGTTGCGCCACCTGCCCAAAACACGACAAAACGCCTAATACGAACACGACCAAGATGCCGCCGTTCAAATAGGGGTTTGACCAGAAAATGGCCATTATTTGCGTCAGTCCCACATATAGACCAGCGCCAATCAACCCGAGCACGATCATCATCGATATGATCTGACGAACAGGCTGCGTAAACTGTGGCTCGGCCTCGGGCTCCCTTGTATCGTTCACAAACAGGGTCCTCGTGATTGATTGTTCCGGCCAACATAGGCGGTTTGATCAAATTTCCCAAACGAAAAACCTCTGGGATCAGTCCGCGGCTGAAATCTCGGCGACGCGAGTCACCAACCAACGCATTTCATCATCTTTGATGCCCATTTCGACCAAATGTGCGCAGGTGTTGTTCAGGTATTCGCTATTTGGCCCACGCCCGCCGACGGCACGCGCTATCATCTGGGCCTGCTGTTCCAGTTCGAAATGACAATATTGTTCATGCGCAGGATCAATAACATAGGCCAGCGCCTTGATCTCGCTGCCGTCTTCTAGCGTCAGGATCACGTGGTCTTCGACATAGGCGCTGGAAATCAATTCGCGCGCGCGCAATTCTTCTAGCACGCGCTCCTCTTGTGCTTGGGCCACACGAAAGGCGACGCCGGTGCATTGGGCCGCGTCGTCCTTGTCCAAGGCAAGAACCAGACCGGGGCTTTCGACAGTGCCACGGTGGTGGATCGACAACATGCAAAAACTGCGATGATACCCGCGCAACACCGCACGCTTGGACTCGACCGGTTCGAAACCGGGGTTCCATAGCAGCGAGCCATATCCAAACACCCATAGCGCCATTGTTCTGGTCCTTTTGTTTGTGTCCCTATAAACCCGCTGCAGCCCCAAAGGCAAAGAGGATAAAATGCGCAAACTAACCATACTAGTGTTGGCTGTGGCCGCAATCTATGCGGGCTATTGGTATGTCGGGGCAACTGCAACAGAAAATGGCGCGACCTTAGCACTTGAGGATATGCGATCCAACGGCTGGACCGTCGGGGTTGAGGAGCTGTCCACCAAAGGGTTTCCATCGCGCTTCGACACCACGGCGAAAAATCTGTTGGTGGTGTCCCCGGACAGGTCAATCGGCTGGTCTGCGCCATTCGTTCAGGCCCTCGCGCTGAGCTATAAACCCAACGAGGTGATCATCGTCTTTCCCGACGCCCATGCGTTTCAATTGAATGGCCAAGACATCAACCTGAAGACGGACGGTCTGCGTGCCAGTGCAGCTGTGACTGCTGCGCCCTCTGCCCCACTTGCCAATCTGACGGTCGAGCTGACCTCGGCGCAAGCACGGATCACAAACCATTTGGCAGTGACCATAGGCAAGAGCCTACTGGCGCTGCGTCCCGCCGGTGGGGATGCGGACTATGACGCATATCTCGATCTGCGCGATGTCGAGTTGCCGCAATCGCTGTTTCCTGAGCAGGCTGGGGTCAGCGGGCGGATTTCTCAGGCGACGATCGATGCCACTGTGATGCTGGATCGCCCGCTGGACAGGCATGTGTCCGTCAGCCCACGGCCACAGATCGGGGCGATTGACCTAAATGGTTTGACCTTGCAATGGGGGGCGATGTCGATACGTGGCAAAGGCGCAGTCAACGTCGATCCGTCGGGCATTCCGACAGGTCGTATCACGCTAAACCTGCGAGGTTGGGACCAGATGATTGATCTGGCTTCGGTGTCAGGGTTGATTGATCCGGGATTGGTCCCGACCGCCAAATCAATGGCGCGAACAATGGCCTTGGGGTCTGATACATTGGATGTGCCGCTGACCTTTGAAAACGGGCTAATGTGGGCTGGTCCGCTACCATTGGGACCTGCCCCTCGCCTGCGTTAGTCCTGACCAAACAACCCTGTCAGCGACCGCCGAACCAAACTGGTGACAGACGGGCGCGAGGCGGCATGGAATGGCAATGGGCGGCAGACTTCTATTGCGGCGACGCCGACACGGGCCGTCAGGGCCCCGTTAATCACCCCCTCACCAAAGCGGCGCGACACTTTGGACAGCACCCCACCGCCTGCGATGGACCCGATCAAATCATCGCCGACAGCCACGGCGCCCGTGGCCACCAGATGCGTCAGTACAGTGCGAGTCAGCCGCCAGCTGCCTATCGTGCCCGCCCGTCCGCCATAGATTTCCGCGATCCGGCGGATCATGCGGATATTGGCGGTCAGCGCAGTGAACACATCAGCCAACGCCAGCGGAACTATCGCGGTGACCGTGGCGACCTGACGGGATGCGGCTTCAACCTGCTGCATTGCGGCCTTATCCAATGGCACAAGAAGTGTGTTTTCGGCCAAACCCAATAGACCGTCAGCGTCCAGAACATCGGCCTGTTGCTCGGCCAACCGGCCGCGGCCCCATGCTGTATCTTCACGGCGCGCATACAACCGGTTCAGGCTGTTAACGACGCTTCGGGCCTGCTGCAGATCAGACGTCGCATGCGCGCGCGCCGCCTGACGCTGGATCCCGTCTACGCGACGCAAGCGGGCAAAGGCCGCCACTTCGCGCAACGCGATCACGGCCAGCACCAAACACATCAAAGCCACCAATCCCGCAGCAATCCAGCCCAAAACAGGCGAGCGGACCAAGAGGCCGTTGATGTAGTCCCACGTCGCGAGCGAAATTACGAACCCCGCCAAACTAGCCAGCAGGCCCCAAAACCATTTGGCCAATCGCGAAGGTTTGCGCGTCGCAAGTGTCGCCACATGCTGCATCGCGGCCCCTTGCGGCTGGGCCGTTTCGGGCACGGCGGGAACCATGCTAGGTTGCGCCGCTTGTTGGTCCTCCAACTCTATCAGAACCGGTCCTTTGGATGTGTCGGTCATAGCCTGTCTCCGATCAGAAATTCGGCCGCTTTGTCCAGCCGGATATGAGGCGGCCCGTCGCCCGGTCGCAAATCAGATGGCGCGGGCGCAAAAGTCATCACGGAGTAATCGTGATCCAGCCAAGCCTCGGCTCCGTTGCGTGCTACACCCAACAAATGCGACGGATCGTTCGGAAGCGTGCCGGGGTAGAACGCGGCTTGCTTACCGTTTTCCAACAAGCGGCCTTGCACCACATCCAGAGGCCCATCGCGGTGATCTACGGTTTTCTCGATCGTTGTACGCAACGAGGCGATTGACATCGCCGCTGTCGCGGCCCCCGAAAACTCAGCTCTGTCGCGTGCCTCGCGTAGCAATGCCTGCGTGATTGCGGTCAGTTGCGGATGTTGCACGTGGTGCAGATGGTCGGCTTTGGTGGCCGCGAACAGGATTTTCTCAACCCGCCGCCCTTGGAATATGCGCGTAAGGAACGCATTTCGACCGGGGCGAAACGCGCTAAGGATTGCAGCCATCGTGCCGCGCAGGTCTTCGACCGCCTTGGGGCCGGCATGGATCGCACCCAAAACGTCAACCAATACAACCTGCCTGTCGATTTTGGAAAAATGATCGCGAAAGAACGGCTTGACGACATTACGCTTGTAACTCTCGAATCTGCGGGCGAATTCGCGGCCCAGCGATCTGCGCGACTGTTCGTTTGGCGGCAAAGGCGCAAATGTTAACACAGGCGATCCAGCCAGGTCACCGGGCAACAAGAAACGACCTGGCGTGCAATCGGAAAACCCAGCCGCCCGACTGGCGGTCAGGTGACGCGTAAACGCCTCGGCCAGCCCCTTGGCCACGGGTTCATCAAGCCGCCCGTTGGGGTCGGTATTTGACAGCATTTCTAGGAACGTGTCGCCTTGGGGTCGCCCGCAGGCGCGCGCAATAGCCGCTTTCGACCATTCCTCGAACGAAACATCCAGCAAAGCGAGGTCAAGCAACCATTCGCCCGGATAGTCCACGATATCCAGATGCACCGTGCGCGGCCCTGACAGGCCAGACAACAGCCCCGTGGGCTGGACCTGCAACGACAACCGCAATTCGCTGATCTGCCGCGTCCCGTCCGGCCAGACCGGGGTTGGCCCGGTCATTTGCGACAGATAAGTTTCATAGTCGAAACGCGGCAACGTATCGTTGGGCTGGGGTTGCAAAAACGCGCTTGTGATGGTTCCGTTTGCGGCGGCCGTCAGTTGCGGCATCCGGCCCCGATCCATCAAATTGGCCACAAGTGACGTGATGAAAACTGTCTTGCCCGCGCGGCTAAGCCCGGTCACGCCCAACCTGATGACCGGGTCGGAAAACGGTGCCGAAATGGTGTCCGTGACCGCGCCAACGCTGCGCAAGACCTGATCAGCTATGTTAGAGATCGCCAATGATCCGACCCTTTCGATTTGAACTTGTCTCAAAGATAAGAGCGCCACACCGGTTTTGGTAGGGATTGATTTTGCCGTCGCCTCCCCCTAATTGCGGGCTATGCCACGTTTTGCCCTTCTTATCGAATACCACGGTGCGCCCTTTTCCGGTTGGCAGAGGCAAAAGGACCAACCCAGCGTTCAAGGCGCGATCGAGGCGGCTTTGGCCCGTTTAGAACCGCGTGAACATACAATCGCTGCCGCTGGACGCACCGACGCAGGGGTCCATGCCACAGGTCAGGTCGCCCATTGCGACCTTGATCGCAACTGGGACCCGTTTCGCCTGACCGAGGCCCTGAATTATCATCTAAAACCACATCCGGTGGCGATTTTGCAGGCCGCGCGCGTTTCCGACGAGTGGCACGCACGGTTCAGCGCAAACGAGCGGCGCTATCTGTTTCGACTGATCAGTCGAAGGGCGCCACTGACATCGGAACGCGGACAGCTATGGCGGGTCAACCATCCGCTGAATGCCGCCGCGATGCGGGCCGGGGCCGAACGTTTGCTAGGCCAGCACGATTTTACCACGTTTCGGTCAACGATGTGTCAGGCACAATCACCGGTCAAAACACTTGACGAGCTTCGCATCGAGCAAATTCCGCGACACCACGGCGTCGAATACCAGTTTCACGTTCGCGCGCGTTCGTTTTTACATAATCAAGTGCGCAGTTTTGTCGGCACATTGGAACGGGTTGGCGCAGGTGCTTGGACCCCCGACGATGTCACAACCGTGCTTCAGGCGCGTGACCGTGCCGCCTGTGGCCCGGTTAGCCCGCCCGACGGGCTCTATCTTGCGGGTGTCGGCTACGCGGACACTCCATTCCCTTAGTCGTTGTCGGTCAAGCCGGCCCCTGCCCCCGCCAGCCGCGACGCCTCGGTCGCGGGAACATAGGTCTTGGCTGCCAAATCGCCCAGCGCGTCCCATAGTGCCTGCGACACCGTGACCGCCTGCACTGCGGGTGCGGCAACCGGTGTATCCGACCGCGTTAGCGTCAACTGCATCCCTTCAAACGCATGGTCGACCCCAATATCCTGCACCGCGCATAGCGCAAAAATAATCGCATGCGCCTCGCAATTTTCAATGATCACAGTATCATATCCGGATTTCAGCGCATCGACGCAGACAGGCGCAATCAAAGACATCGCACCCTGTTTTATCCGCAACTGGGTTCCAGTGGCTTCAGCCACTGGCCCCGCCTGCGCGGCGCACAATACATCCGGCAGGCACTCAAGCGCAGTTGGGTCGGTCGCGGCAAGATAGGCAGCTGCGGATGCGATATCCTCGCAATGCCCCAACGGCACTCCCGCCCCGCGCGCAGCCTTTAGAACCAAACCGTTGATTTCATTCATAGATCGTTTCATATGCTAGCCACCGGCAACCACCAATCATCGGCAGTGTTCAATTCATCAAACAGGGGCGCCCCCTGACACAAGGTGATCCGCGTCCAACGGTCGGATTTGGGATCAAACTTCGCCGCCCCAAAGAATGCCAGTTTGCAGCGTAGCATATCAATTGGCAGGCACTCCTCTCCGATCAGATTGTCCCTGATTTCCGCATACGGGTGGTTTGCAGCAGACTGGATCCGACGCGCAGCAAAGCGGTGCTGCGGAAACTGCATCACGAAATCCATCACAGTGCCGTGGAACCCGTCCAGATCCGCCTCAAGCGTTTTGACCCTTCGCGCGATGTCTAACGGGCTTTCCAGCTCTGCGCCGTCTTCCGCAAAGCGGTCACCGAGGCGGGGTTCCAGTTTTTCCTCGGACACGTACCAAAACTGGGCGCAATTTTTCTGGTCTTGGTAGTCAATATCACAAGCCCACGCCCAGTCACTCTTAATCAGCGCGGCAAGATCCACGCAATCCATTGCAGGGTCCAGCTGGGACACAAACGGGGTGGCCATACAGTCGCTCAATCCGTCAATCAGATCACCAAACGGCTCGAGGACCATGGCCACAATCAATTCCTGACAATCGACCGACCAGTCTGCAGACAAATTAACCAAAGCATCGATCGGGCGCGGGCCGGTCATCATCTGCGGCGTCAGGGCTGCGGCCACCTTTGGCCATTCGCGGCGCAATTGTCCGATGCGTTCGGATGCAATTTCATCGGGAACATTCCATTCCGCTAAATGCTGCGCCGCACGTTCGACCAGCGCGTAAATGCGCGTGATCTGATCAGCATCCAATGTCGCGATAGCACGAACGCGGGCCAAGGCAGTTTCGCGCACTTGCATCCAAGAATTCAGCAGCACCGGATGGGTGACCAGAAACGGCGCCATACCCAGACCGGTGGAATTTCCAATTCCCAAAAATTGCTTCAGCTCGCGCGGCATTGGCGCACCACCGACATGTTCCGCCAAATCGTGGGTAAAACCGCGGATCAACCAAACCGCTAGCATTTCCGCCATAAACGGACCGCCCAACCCGGGCCGGTCCATAAACCGCCCGCGGTCGGCAATACCGAATTTTCCATTGCCATATACAGCCGTCGTGCGCATCAGATAGCCGGTGGACCGAACCAGATCGAGATCGGGTTCGCGCCCTTCGCGCAAGGCCGATGTCAGGTGATCAAACAGCCGCACGGACTTGTTTGCGCGGCTCAGAACCAGATCCCGTTCTGTAAATCGGGCGGCCTCTTGCTTGGGGGCTGCCGCGACAATCCTGGCAATCTCGGACGCGTCGGGGATGCCGTCGTATAGGACATATGCGCTGTCCCACGCAGTAGCGATCACGCGATCGGTGCGCATATTGGGCGGCAAATCGGTCGAAACCGCGATCAGTGAATAGTCGTAACCACCCAATCGGACCTGATACACGGCGTGACCATAGCCGCGGTCGCACATTTCCCAGACGGTGCGCGTCACGGTTGTCCCTTCTGCTGACAACCACCGCATCAGCGTTCGCAGAAATGACAGGCGGTGTGGAAACGACGCACCCATCCGGCGCAGTCGCATGACGTCTCCGGGGGGGCGCAGGGGACCTGTAGGCGGGCTGTCAAAATCTTTCACCAGATCGGCTCCAAATCTGCGTCGCCCGAAAATCTGAGGCGACCGTTGTATAGTCTAGCACATCCCTGTCCTGCGATGACCCGAATTACGACACATAGGGTTTGATTTTGGCCGCCCGCGCCAGAAAAAAACCGCCGACGCAGGTTTACGGGCTGCAATCGGCGCTGGGAATGAACCTTGTCCCAAGCTAAGAGTTAACCCAAAGAATGACAACAGATCGATGGTTATGAACAGCAAAACAGCTCTGACAAAAGCGCTTGTGATCTTTGCCATGTTGGGCGCAGTCCCCGCGACTGCACAGGACGTCACCCTGACCGCCGATATCGAAGACAAGTCCGTCTTGGTCGCCCTACGTTCGGCCTCGCTTACATTAGGAATTGAGCGTGACGGTGGTGGTGCCACACAAGACTATGTCGCCGCGGCCCGTGCGGATTACCGGCGAATTTTGACGGCGCTATATGAGGCCGGCTATTTCGGCGGGACGATCTCGATCAGGATCGACGGGCGCGAGGCGAGATCAATCGCCCCACTCGACGCCCCACAAACAATCGGGTTTATCGACATCGCGATCCAGACCGGACCGCAGTTTGCATTTGGCCGGGCCGAGGTGTCGCCAGTGGTATCGGCAACACAACTGCCCGACAGTTTCGCCACTGGAAAACCTGCCGGCACCGGCCCGATCAAAGAGGCCGTCCGCTCCGCGATTGATGACTGGCGCAACAACGGCCACGCCAAGGCCGAACCAGTGGATCAAAAAATCGTTGCCCGCCATGACGCCCGCGAATTGAATGCAAGCATCACAATTGCACCCGGCCCGCAGCTGGCATTCGGAGCCATCACCATCGAGGGCGAACAAGATGTGCGCGAACAGCGAATTGTCCAAATCGCCGGCATCCCCCAAGGTGCGGTTTTCTCGCCCCGAGACCTTGAACTTGCCGCGCGCCGGTTGCGGCGCACTGGCACCTTTGGCAGCGTGACCATCCGCGAAGCTGATGAAATCGGCCCCGATCAAACCTTACCGATCTCGATCGTTGTCGCCGAAAGCAAGCCGCGCCGCATCGGGTTCGGGATCGAGCTGTCCTCAATCGAGGGCCTGCGCGTATCATCTTATTGGATGCATCGTAATTTTCTGGGCGGCGCAGAAAGGTTTCGTATCGAAGGAGAGGTTTCAGGCATCGGCGGGGAAACCGGTGGCACGGATTATGCAATTCGCGCCAGTCTTGACCGGCCCGCCATTTATGGCCCCGACACAAACCTGTTCGTGCGAACCGAAGCCGTCCGTCTGGATGAACCCGACTATCTAATCGACAAAGCCTCGCTGGAAATCGGGGCAACACGCCTCTTGGGGGATGAACTGGAATTTGAGGCCGGAATCGGCATCTTGACCGCAAGAGAAGTCACACCCGCCTTTACCCGCGAGTATTCCCTGATCACGCTGCCGCTTGAGGCGACATTCGACAAACGCGATGACAAGACCAACGCCAACAATGGCTATTTCATCAATGCGCAAGCAACGCCTTTTGTCAGTCTAGGCAGCCGCGACTTAGGTATCAGGGCCTACGGGGACGTGCGCGGCTACCGCGGTTTTGGTGACGGCGACAAGGTAGTTCTCGCGGGGCGGATGCAAATCGGCTCGGTCTTTGGGGTCGAGGTCGATCAAGCACCGGCAGACTATCTGTTCCATTCCGGCGGCGGGGGCACGGTGCGCGGCCAACCCTATCAGTCCTTGGCATTCGAACACACAGGGCGTGGGTCGGGGGGTTATCGGACGGGCGGTCTGGCCTTTGCCGGTGCCCAGCTTGAGGCCCGATATGCTGTCACCGATACCATCAGCGCAGTTGGTTTTTATGACATAGGCTTGATCAGCGAGGCCGCTGATTTCAACGGCGATACATTGTGGCACGCGGGCGTTGGCCTAGGGGTTAGATATAACACCGGCATCGGCCCGATCCGGCTGGACGTCGGCACACCGGCGAACGGCGACGGTGCTTTTGGCTCCGCTCAGGTTTATATCGGGATTGGACAATCGTTTTGATCCGGTTGATCGCCATTGTAATCTGGATGCTGATCCCAGCCATCGCAGTTGCTCAAACGTCTGCACAAGAAGACGCCGACAAAGGTTTCTTGACCCAACTGATCGAAGAAAACCTGTCGGACGCCACACGCGACGTCAATATTGTCGGGTTTCAAGGCGCGCTTAGCAGTCAGGCCACGATTGCAGCACTAACGGTATCGGATGCTGACGGCATCTGGTTAACCCTCGAAGGGATGACGCTGGATTGGAACCGCGCGGCGCTATTGCGCGGCGCTATCGACATCAACCAAATAACGGCAGACAGGATCGTCCTTGACCGTCCGCCGAAATCGGAAACCTCGGCCCCCAAGCCAGAGGCGTCCCCCTTTTCCCTGCCCGATCTACCTGTTTCAGTCGTTCTGGGGCGTTTGGCCGTGGGCGAACTGGTCCTAGGTAGTGCTTTCTTTGACGACGAGCTATCGCTGACGCTGAACGGCACGGCAACTCTTGCGGGGGGCGAGGGATCGGCCGAACTGATCGCGACACGGCTGGGGCCAAAGCTGGGCCGGTTTGCGCTGAGCGGCCGCTATAGCAATGAGACCCGCCAGCTGAGACTAATGCTGGACCTGGCCGAAGACGCGGGTGGTTTGGTGGCTTCTACTATGGGGCTACCGGATGCTCCTTCGCTGAACCTGAAAATATCTGGGGACGGTCCGATCGATACATTCAGCGCGGAACTGGCGCTTGCGACTGCAGGACAGAACCGGCTTGCTGGTCATTTTGACCTGCGTCGTGACGCGCTCGGTGCGATCTATGATTTGGACGTGTCAGGGGATGTCAGCCCGCTCTTTGCGCCAGATTACCAAGACTTCTTTGGTAACGACGCCACCCTCGAGGCCACGGTGCGCACAGCAACCGACGGCACCGTTAACGTCCAAGACTTTGCCCTATCTGCAAAGGCTTTGACACTGACGGGTCAGGCCGAAATCGCACGTGATGGCTGGCCCCGGCGTCTAGTGGTCCAAGGTCGGGTCGCGGCACCCGACGGCGGTATCGTCCTGCTACCCGCTCGCGGCAAGAAAACATATGTGGACCGATTGACGCTAGACATCGGGTATAACCGCGCGCAGTCGGATAAATGGTCCGCAGATTTAAATATGACCGGTTTTGACAGACCGGGCCTACTGGCGCAGTCAATTTCGATAAATGGCGGTGGAACGATCACCAACGGAGAAGGATCGGCGTTCGGCGGTGTTACGGGTGATCTGTCATACAGAGCCAAGGGTTTGAAACTCGACGATGCTGGGTTGGCCCAAGCGTTTGGAACCGGTGTGACAGGCGTAATTCAGCTTCAACGCGCTGAAAACGGTCCCACACAGATTAAACGGTTCACACTACAAGGCCCGGGTGTGGAAATGCTGGCTGATGCCACAATCGCTGGGCCTAGCGACCGGTTCGAGACACGTTCGAATATCCTGCTAACCGCGCAGGCGCTAGAGCGGTTTTCAATCCTTGCAGGGCGCAAACTGTCGGGGTCTGGGGATCTGGCGATCGGCAGCACGGTTGCGCCCTTCGACGGATTGTTCGATGTCATTGTCAGCGGCACGACACAGGATTTGACGATCGGCGTTCCGCAGTTGGACGCCGCATTTCAGGGCGCGGGCACAATCGCGGCAGCTGCTTCGCGGGACACAAACGGCACCCGTTTGTCGGGCTTTAGCATCCGCACGCAGCAAGCGCAGCTGACCGCAAACGCTAACATCACCAGCACAGTCGCTACAGCCAATGCAGCACTGTCGACCACAAACGCCGGACTGATCGACCCAAGCCTGTCGGGCCCAATGACGTTGACAACAGACCTGACGCGCGATGAAACACGGAAAACCACGATTACGGTGCGGGCGAACGCCTCCGAGGCGACGGCAGACGTCACTGCCGAATTGAACCCGACCCCTGATGGGGTGACAACCAATTTTGATGCAACGATCAACGCCCCCCGGCTGCAGCGCTTTGCGGACCTGCTAGACCGTCAAATCAGCGGAAGCGCTCGGGTGCGCGCCAAAGGCGTACTGCTTGCGGATATGGCCCGGTTTGACACCGATATTGACGTGCAGACTGACGACCTTCAGCTTGGCATTGCGCAGGTCGACCCCTTGCTTGCGGGCACAGGCACGGTCACAGGTCAAATTTCGCGGTTGGCCAAGGACATGTTCCGTGTCGAAAATCTGAAATTGCGAACGCCCGCGCTCGAATTGACTGCCGACGCCAAAGGCGGCAAGCGCGGCGAGGGCAGGCTTGCCGCGGCAGTCACCGTAAATGGCGCGCGGGCATTAAACCAAGATCTGACTGGCCCGATTGCCATCGGTCTAGACGCCACCCGCGGCCCTGATGATTTTGCGGATGTCGCCTTGGTGGCGACTGGCCCGAAAACTCAAATCAACATGGATGCGACCGTAGCCCCGCCCGCCGATGACTACGCGATCAATGGCAATTTCCGCGCCGAAATCGGAAACCTGAGAGTCTATCAAAGCCTGATCGGGTTACCGTTGTCAGGGCAGGTTTCAATGGCGGCTAGTGGGGCTATTTTTCCTGGTTTGACCCGCTTTGACGCAAGGGTCACCGCCCGAACCCAAGACCTCGGAACAGGTTTTCTGATTGCGGATCGCCTATTGGCCGGTGCAGGCGAATTCACGGCCAGTGCCAAACTGGCAAACGGTTCATTGTCCGTCCCGTCGCTAGAGGCGCGCACATCCGCAGTGTCCCTTAGCGCATCTGTGGAAGGCCGCAACAGCGGCGGTGAGGGGCAGTTTCAGGCGCGTCTGGCCAATGCCAACATCCTGACGGATCAACTGAACGGGCCAATCACCGCACAAGGCACAGCCGGCCTGAACAGCGCTGGCGACTGGACCATTGACGCAAGGGCCAGCGGACCCGGCGGCATTGGCGCGACCGCTGTCGGGACCTACGCCTCAGGCGGTCGCTTGGACGTTGATGTCGACGGTGTCGCGCCCCTTGGCTTGGCCAACGCTGTTCTGGAACCACGCAGGCTTTCGGGCCGCGCATTGATCGACTTGTCTATCAATGGCAGGCCATCATTGGATGCGGTCAACGGGACTGTCACATTGTCCGCCGCTCGACTGGCGGCCCCGACATTGGGACAGGCCCTCTCACAGATCGAAGGTGGCGCGCAAATCCAAGACGGTCGGGCAACGCTGAACGTGACCGCACAGGTCGAAAGCGGCGGGCAGGTTTCGGTCAATGGCCCAGTGCAACTGACTGGCGGCTTTGATGCCGATCTGACGATCCGCGCTGATCGGATCGTCCTACGTGACCCCTTGTTATACGAGACAACTGTTTCCGGCCAAATGACAGCGACCGGTCCGTTGCAAGGCGGCGCACGGATCGCTGGGCAGCTGGACCTAGGAGCGACAGAAATTCAGGTACCTTCATCCGGTATAGGTGCCCTTGGCGACCTGCCTGATGTCACCCATGTGGGCGCGAGCGCGGCCGTGCGCCAAACTATTGCACGGGCGGATGCAGGTCCGAAACCAGCGAAAGGCACGCCCCAAGCCGGACCTGTTTATCCGCTGGACATCACGATAAACGCGCCGTCACGCATTTTCATACGTGGCCGCGGGCTGGATGCGGAATTGGGAGGCACGTTACGGATCGCAGGCACCAGCGCAGAAATTGTCCCGACAGGCCTGTTCGAATTGGCGCGCGGCCGGATCGACATTTTGCAACAACGATTTGACCTGACAGAAGGCAGCGCCTCTTTGCAGGGTGACTTTGTGCCGGTCGTTCGACTGGTGGCGACCACACGAACCAAAACCGGTACCACGGTGCGGATCATCATCGAAGGCCCCGCAACCGAGCCGGCCGTTCGTTTTGAATCGACGCCGGACCTGCCGCAAGACGAAGTAATATCGCAGCTAATCTTTGGGCGGGATCTGGCGAATATCAGTCCGCTCCAAGCGGTCCAACTTGCAACTGCCGTGAGCACCCTCGCGGGTCGTGGCAGCGGCGGATTGGTTGACACCTTTCGCCAGAATATCGGGTTCGACGATCTCGACATTACCACCAACGATGACGGAAATGCGGCTGTGCGCGCGGGAAAATATCTGACCGACAACGTCTATACGGATATCACCGTGTCCTCGGACGGATCGACAGACATCAACATCAATCTGGACATCACCGACGAGATAACAGCCAAGGGCAGTGTAGGCGCCGACGGCGAAACCTCGATCGGTGTGTTTTTTGAGCGGGATTACTGAATCACACTAGGGAATGGTCATCTCCAAGACGTAATGCATCAATTTCACATCATCAAAATAGGTGTCGTAAAACGCTGGTAGCAAATCACGCGATGCATATCGCGCATCCGATGCAAGACCCTGTGCCATTCCCGTTTCATCCGCATAGGTAATCGCAAGGGTCAGCGGGATTTCGGGGCCGTTTGGATCATTCTCTTTTGCAAAAAACACGCGAACTTCTTGCGCGCCGTCGAACTGTTTCCACAAGTGGATCAACGTCTCTTCGGTATAGGTGCGCATCGCGTCCCATTGTCCCGATTTGACACGCCCCATAAACATGGCTTGTCTGACGATCATATCATCCCCCGCGGTGCTTAAAGCTGTCGCGACGGAACGAATACAGCGCATTTGGATCAACGGCGACGTCGACCACGGCGGGTTTACCGCAGGCCAATGCGGCCTCAATCGCGGGGCCAACATCGGCCAGTGTGTCCGCGCGATAACCAGCGGCACCATATAGTTCCGCCAGTTTGTCAAAGGGCGGGCTGGACACATCCGCACCAATATAGCGACCGTTGAAGAAATCACGCTGATACGCTTTTTCCGCGCCCCAGCATTTGTTGTTCATCACGACGGTCACAGTGTTGATGCCGTGATCCACCGCCGTGGACAGTTCCGACACGGTCATGCCAAAGCCGCCGTCGCCCATCAAGCTGACCACAGGCCGATCCGGTTGTGCGCATTTCACACCCATCCCGCAGGCCATCGAAAACCCGACGAGGCCGAAATCGAGCGGTGTAAACAAGCTGCCCGGTGTCCAGTAATTCAACGCATCTGTGGCCTGCAAACATAGCGTGCCTGCGTCCATCGTAATCGCCGCATCTTGGGGCAACACATCACGCAGGGCCTTGAACAGGCCAGACGGTTGTGTCGGGTTGGACAGAATTGCATCGGCGTCACGTTTGGTCAGGAATGCTTGGCGCTCAGCTTGAAAACTCGCGGTCCAAGTGTCAGCTGTTGCGCGATCTTTGATCTGCACCAAGGCTTCGGTCAACTGCATAGCCGCAGTCGGCGCATCGGCCCAGATACCCAGTTCCACGGGGAAGAAACGGCCAATCGCTGTTGGCTCAATCTCGATCTGGATGATCTGTGCATCGCGGTTGATGTTGTCATAGGTGTAGAATGTCGCGTTAAACCCGAGGCGGGATCCAAGGGCAAGGATTACGTCCGCTTCTTTCACCAGGCGGGACGCAACTGCATTGCCGCGTGGGCCCATTTGCCCTGCATTCAATGGATGACCAAACGGGACCGCATCGCCGTGTCCGGGGCTGGTCACGATCGGGCAGTTCAGCGCCTCTGCGAGTGCGATCGCTTGTTCATGTCCTCGGGTATTCTTGATCCCCCCCCCTGCAACAATCACCGGACGAGCGGCATTTGCCAGCATCCTGGCCGCCTGTTTGACCATATCAGGATGCGCACCAGGAACAGATTGATTGCGATAGCCACTTGGTTTTTGCAATTCGGGGTAGTCAGATTGCGCGGACAGAACGTCACGCGGCAGGTTCAATTGAACAGGACCCTGGCGCGGGGACAGAGCTGTGCGAAACGCCTCGCGGAACAGCTCAGGCACGCGGTCGGCACTGGGGGCGGTCCATGTTTTCTTGGTCACAGGGGTGAACAGTGACTGCTGATCCACCTCTTGGAATGCGTCGCGGTAGATATGACCTTGGGCCAACATTCCGGCGATGGACACCACGGGTGAAAATGCGGCCTTGGCTTGGGACAGACCAGTCACAAGGTTTGTGGCCCCCGGACCGTTTTGCCCCGCCAACACAACGCCCGCCTTTCCCGATGCCCGGGCGAAACCGTCCGCCATGTGGGTGCCTGTGCGTTCATCGTGCACCCCGATCAATTTGACATCGCTGTCGTATAGCGCGTCGAACATTTCCATCGTAGCCGAGCCGATCAGGCCGAACACGTGACTGGTGTCTTCTGCCTCCAGAGCGGCAACAGCGGCTTGTCCGCCGGACATGGGGGTGATCATTTTGAAATCCTCTCTAAGAAGGCAAGAATTGGGGTGGTAAAGGCATCTGGGTCTTCCATCAGACCCAGATGCTGTAGGTCAGGAATAATCTGAACGTCTGATCCAGCAATTTCTGCCCCGATGTCATGGCTCATCTTGGGCGTGCTGCCGCTGTCGTTTTCGCAAGTGATCACGAGGGTCGGCTTGGTGATTTCGCCGTGACGGCCAGTCAGTTCGACCACGCCATTGGCTAGGACCCACGCCGCTTGGGCATAGCTTTCGGCGTCCACGACTTCGCGCCATGCACGGACCAAGGCTGGACCCTCTCCCGTCTCAACATACTTAGGCGTAAACCAACGGCGAAGGGCCGCATCGAAAGTAGAGAACGCCCCCTGCTCGCGGACAGAAGCTGCGCGTGCCTCAACCTGAGCCTGCGCCTCATCCCCGCGGTCATGAGGGGAATTCAGTATAATCAATGACGCGGCTTTATCCGCGTGATCAAGGGCAAACCGGCGGTTGATCATACCCCCGATTGAAAAGCCAATGATATGACCAGAGGCAATTCCAAGGTAGTCCATCAAACCCGCCAGCTGATTGGCATAAACGGTCAGGCTTGCTGTGGTAGGTGGCGGCGCCGAGGCCCCGTGCCCGTACAGGTCGTAGGACAGCACGCGAAACCCGCAAAATGCGTTGCGCAGACCGGAAAACACATCGCGACACAGGCCAAGCCCGTGAATAAGTACAACGACCGGCCCGTGTTCCGGGCCAGTCAAATCGTAGCTGGTGCCATCTGGTGCCGTCTTAGACACCAGCAGGATTTTCCACGTCGTGACCCATTTCCTTGAGGTCCTCATAGCGGTTTCCAATGCGATGGTTCGGATGGCCACCAATAGACGCGCCAAGAGCCACGACAATCTCATCTTCAGCCGGAGCATCAGGGATCGACGTGTGGATCGTCTGATAATAGTCGCGCAGACCGCCGTCATGTTTGTGCATGAGCGGGATCATGAGCGACGTTCCAGCCGCGCCACGCGTGTTGGCGAAAACAAGGTAGGTTTTAGCGTCCACTGCGTTGCGATATTCATTTCCAAAGAACAGCGTATGCGTCAGCGCTTGGGCATGCTCGGTCTCGCCGCCCATGCCGACGATCGAGGCTTTGCCGTATCCCTCGACGTCACCGCCCGTTTCCTTGAGGACCATCTCGGTTAGCAGCTTGCCCAACACAGGTCCGTGGCTACGGATTTCAGGGCGCAGGTTTTCAACATAACCCCGACCAAACCACGGGTTCTTGATGATCGCCATTGCCGCGACCAGAAGCGTCGGCTTGTCGACAGCTTTGCCACCTTCAACAAAAGTGTGCTGAACTGTGGTCAGCGTACGTCGGATTTCTACAGTCATTGGTCTTCCTTTTTAGGCAAATTCAGGCATCACACGGTCGATAAACAGCTGCAGGGACCGTTTCTGCACCTCCATATCCAACCCCATTGACGCGTAATAAATAAAGGCGTCTACGCCCATGTCTTCGTAAGCGCGGATTTTGGAAATCACCGTTTCGGGGTCACCAAACATCAGGTTTTCCTCTAGCATTGTGGGATCGACGCGCACGTTGCCTTCTAGCTCATCAAAGGGCACGACATCCGGAAAGCCGTTGTTCACATCGCCTCTTTTCATCATCAGATTACCGAATTGACCCAATTGGTTGCGGACGCAGGATATAACTCTCTCGCGGTCTTGCTCGGTTTCATAAACGGCTGTGTGGCGCATCAGGGCAAAGGTCTTGTTCCAAGTCCCCCCTGCCTTTTGGATCGCATCATCAAGTTGGGACTTGTATTTCTCTGCCTCTGCCATTGGCAACGTCAGGGGCCAGCACATGATGTTGCAGTCGTTGGCGACAGCATAGTCAAAGGTAATTGGCGACCGCGCGGCGACCCACATCGGCACCGATTCCTGCAACGGTTTGGGGCAGGATGTCGCCTTTGGGAACTGCCATTTATCGCCGTTATGTTCGACGTCGCCTTTCCACAGATCCTGAACCAGCGGCAGCATCTCTTGGAGGAACTTGTAGCTGTCTTTTTGGTCCAGTCCCGGATACATGCGGTCGAATTCCCTCTGGTAGGCACCCGACCCAAGTCCCAGTTCGAGGCGACCGCCGGACAGCAAATCGACCATCGCCGCCTCGCCCGCCAGATTGATCGGATGCCAATAGGCCGCATTGGCAACACCACAGCCCAGACGAATGTTTTCCGTATGGTCCGACCACCACGTCATTATCTGAAACGGATTGGGCGCGATTGTCATCTCGAGCGCATGGTGTTCGGCGGCCCATGCGACCGAAAAACCGGCGGCGTCAGCCATTTGGATCATCTCGATGGTGTGGTCCCGCACGGCCCTCATGTCCGTGTCTTTGTTCATTCGTTCCAGATTGATCGCGATGTGGAATTTCATGATTTCATCTCCGATGGGTTGGGGCTGGTATCAAATCGGCCCTCCCAAGGGGAGTTTCTAAGCCAAAATGAAAGTGTCAGCGGGGTTTAAAGGGATTGGCAATCGGCTCGTCAGACATGTTCATCCAAACGGTTTTGGGGCGCGTATAGTCATGCAAGGCTTGGAAACCCGCCTCGCGGCCATAACCGCTGGTCTTCATGCCTCCGAATTCGGCAATTGGGCTGATGGCGCGATATGTATTAACCCAGACGATGCCCGCTTTGATCCGCTTGGACATGCGCAAGCTACGGGCGCTGTCTCGGGTGAAAATGCCTGCCGCGAGGCCGTGTACCGTGTCATTGGCAAGCGCCAACGCCTCGGCCTCGGATTTGAACCGCTGCACGGCCAGAACGGGCCCGAAGAGTTCGGTATCGACAATGGTCATGTCTTGTCGCGGACAGTCGATGATTGTCGGCTCGTAATACAGGCCACCAAGCGCCGGTTGTTTGCCGCCCGTCAAAACGGTGCCGCCTTCTTGTGCTGCCAGTGCCACTTGAGCTTTGATATGGTCCAGTTGTCCCGCGGTGCAAAGCGGCCCCATTTCTGTTTCGTCTGCCTGCGGGTCCCCGATCCGGATGTCGCCCGCGATCTTGACCATTTTCTCAAGGAACGCATCCGCGATGTCCTCATGCAGATAAAGTCGCGACCCCGCGACGCAGGACTGACCTGTGGCCGCGAATATGCCCGCGACCGAGCCATTGACCGCACTGTCCAGATCCGCGTCGTCGAACACGATGAACGGGGACTTGCCCCCTAGTTCCAACGACACTTGGGCAAAATTCTCGGCCGAATTGCGCACGATGTGGCGCGCCGCCGCCGGACCACCGGTAAAGGCGACCTTGGCCACCAACGGATGCGTTGTCAGGGCTTGCCCGCATGGCGCCGCGTGGCCCGTGATGATATTGACAACACCGTCAGGTATGCCTGCTTTGGCCACCAGTTTACCAAATTCAAGCAAGGGCGCAGAGGCATGTTCCGACGCCTTTAACACAATCGTATTGCCCGCAGCCAAGGCGGGGCCAATCTTGACCGCCGACAGGAACATCTGGCTGTTCCACGGGATAATGGCGGCAACAACACCAATCGGTTCGCGGTCGGTAAAGACAAACATATCTGGTTTATCAATTGGCAAAGTCTCGCCGTGAATTTTATCGGCAGCTCCCGCGTAGAAATGCAGATATTCAGCGATATAAGTCGCTTGCCACGCGGTCTCCTTGAACATTTTGCCCGTATCGGTGGTTTCGATCCGCCCGATCGCTTCGGAATTGGCGGCGAGCAGGTCAGCCAGCCTGCCCAGACATTTCCCGCGTGCGGTCGCCGTCATTTGCCCCCACGGGCCGTCAAGGGCTGCATCTGCGGCCTCAACCGCTGCGTTCACGTCTGCGTCTGTCGCTTCGGGGATCGTCGACCAGACCTCGCCCGTTGCCGGATTGGTGCTGTCAAACCGCGCGCCGTCAGATGCGTCGACCCAGCCCCCATTGATCAGCATTTGATACGCAACTGCCTTGGTCATGATTTTTTATCCTTGGGTGTCACGTGGTGAAAGGCACCGTCGTAATATGCGAGCGGCAAACGAGCGTTTCCGTGAATTGCGGTCACGTTGCCCACGATGATTTCGTGGCTGCCCGCGGTCATGGTCTGGGACACGACGCAATCCAACGCCACAGCGCAAGCCAGCCCCGGTTGACGGCGCTCGGCCAATTCGATCCCTGCAAAACGGTCCGGAATTTCCGCATCATGCGCCCCTGCAAACCGCGCTGCGATATCGTCAGCATCGTCGGGCAGGATGTTAACGGTAAAGACCTTGTTCTCCATGACAATCGGGGTGATCCGGTTGGCTGTATTGAGACAGATAAGAACCGAGGGCGGGTCGGCCGAGACAGAAGAGAATGCGCTGACGGTACAACCGTGCCGGCCAGCCGCGCCATCTGTCGTCACGACCGTGACGGTGCTTGCGATCCCACGCATTGCTGTGATGAATGCCTCTTTCGAGACCATGTCGTTGGTGCCGGTCACTTATAGAATCTCCCTATAGCGCGAAAATATGACAATAGTTCAGTTTCGTATAACGAATTTAATTGAACAATATGTTCGATTATGTCGAACTAACTGTATGAACCTATCCGAGATCAAAACCTTTCTCACCGTAGTCGAGACCGGCAGTCTGGTCCAAGCCTCAAACGCATTGAATGTTGCGCAATCCACGGTCACTGCGCGCCTCAAAGCACTGGAGGACGAGCTGGGGCAAATTCTTTTGATCCGGCAAAAATCAGGGGCTACATTGACCCCTGCAGGGATGCGGTTGCTGCGCTACGCCGAAACGATCAATGATCTGTGGCAACAGGCGCGGCAGGAAACCGCTCTGCCCGACCGCATGCAATCGGCAAGCAATCTAGCCTGTCACCCCGACCTTTGGCCGCAATTGACCGACCGCTTGTTCGGACATGTGTCCGACACCCAGCCCCGCGTCGCATTATCGATCTGGACAGGCGGGCAAGCGGACATGGCGTCTTGGCTGGATGCAGGGCGTGTTGACATCGCGATCAGCTATTGGCCCTCGGCAAAGCCGGGGCGTGATAGTCAACTAATTGCGCAAGACGACATTGTGTTGGTCGGGGACCGACCCGACCGGCCAATCCGGTTCGATCAGGGTTATGTCTATGTCGAAAACGGTGAAGCCTTTGGTCGTGACCATGCCATCGCATATGCCGATGCGGATACCGCACGGCTAAGCTTTGGCATGGCAACGTTGGGTTGTGCCCATATACTGGAACGAGGCGGATCGGCGTATCTGCCACACAGAATTGCACAGCCTTACTTGGACGCGGGCCAGCTGCACCCAATCCCCGATGCGCCCCGATTTCAAAGAAACATCTATCTAATCGGGCGCAATGCTGCGATGCGCGACTGGGATTGGCTCGAGGGCGCACTGGACGCCGCCCTCGAGCGATAATTTAGCCAGCTTGGGTCGCAAGAACCTGAACGGGTTCGTGGAACGGGCAAGCCACGACATGCCCGTTTCCAAGATCGTGCAAAGCCGGACGATCACCCGCGCAGGACGCCTGCGCTTTGGGGCACCGTGTGCGGAAGACACATCCCGACGGCGGAGCCAGTGGCGACGGCAACTCACCTTCTAACAAGGCAGGAACCCGCTGGGCCTCTAGCTTGGGGTCAGGGATTGGCACCGAGGAAATCAGCGCTTGGGTATAGGGGTGCTCGGGGGCAGTTGTCAGTGTCCGGGAGGACGCTGTTTCCATTTGGCGCCCCAGATACATCACAATAATGTTGTCACTGATGTGCTTCACCACGCTTAGATCGTGCGCAATAAAGATCATCGACAGCCCCATGTCCCGCTGCAGTTCCATCAACAGGTTGACCACTTGGGCCTGAACCGAGACGTCTAGTGCAGACACAGGTTCATCGCAGATGATCAGCTTGGGGTTAAGGATCAGCGCACGCGCGATCCCGATCCGCTGACATTGTCCCCCCGAAAACTCGTGAGGGTAGCGATTGACCAAATTGGGTAGCAGGCCGACACGTTCCATCAACGACGCGACGCGTTTTTTCACTTCGGCCCGTGGGGTCGACGGCTCATGCGTGATCAGCGGCTCGGCGATGATCTGGCCCACGGTCATACGCGGGTTCAGCGCCGCCAGAGGGTCTTGAAAAATCATCTGCACGTCGCGGCGGTGAACGCGGCGCTGGCGCACATCCATATTGGCAAGATCGGCACCTTCGAACAGGATATTCCCGTTCGAGCTGGGGACGGTACCGACAATTGCACGCGCAAGGGTAGATTTACCTGACCCGCTTTCGCCGACAACGCCGAGGCATTCGCCGGGTTGCAGATCAAAAGACATCTCGCTTACAGCATGCAATTTGTTCGCGGGCGTCCACGGCCACGCGCCTTGCTTGCGGACATCAAAGGTGACCGAAAGGTCGCGGACGGACAAGAGGGGATCAGACATTACGCGACCTCCGATACTGCTAGGTGACAGGCACGACGGCGATGGCCGTCAAATGTTGCCAGAGGGGGGCGCTGACCTAAGCAAGTGCCCTCGATAACTTGGGCGCAACGTGGTGAGAACGGGCACCCCTTTGGCAGGCGCGACATGTCCGGCGGCTCACCTGCGATTGTCGCAAGTTCGGTATCTGCACGGTCCAGACGCGGTACGGCTTCCAGCAGGCCTTTGGTATAGGGGTGGGATGGCTGATAAAAGATATCATCCGTCGTGCCCTCTTCCATGATTTGACCACCATATAGAACCAGCGTGCGGTCACAAAAACCGGCGACCACGCCCAGATCGTGAGTGATCAGAATAATGGCTGTTCCAAAGTCGCGACGAATATCACCCAGAAGGTCCATGATTTGCGCCTGCACAGTCACATCAAGCGCGGTCGTCGGTTCATCCGCAATCAGCAGCTTTGGCTGACACAACAGCGACATTGCGATCATGATCCGCTGACGCATACCACCAGAAAACTCATGCGGGAACGACCGAACGCGATTGGCCGCATCAGGGATCCGGACCGCATCCAGCATGCGCACAGATTCCTTGATCGCGTCAGATTTGCTCATACCTTTGTGCAACGTCAGCACCTCGGCCATCTGCTCGCTGATACGAATATAGGGGTTAAGCGAGGTCATCGGCTCCTGAAAAATCATCCCGATTTCTTGACTACGCACCTTGTTCAACTGCGATGCGTTCAGGCCCAACAACTCTTTTCCGTCAAACTTGACGGATCCAGAGCTGCGACCATTGCGTGCCAACAATCCCATCGTGGCAAACGCTGTCTGGGATTTACCAGACCCGCTTTCGCCCACAATCGCCAGCGTTTCGCCCGCATCAATGTCAAAGCTGACCCCGTTCACGGCATTCACGTCACCGTCGCCGGTGGTGAATGTCACGTTCAGGTCCTTAATTTCCAAAAGGCTCATGTCTTAGCGGTCCTTCGGGTCTAGTGCATCCCGCAGGCCATCGCCCACGAAGAAGAATGAAAAGATTGTCAGGACGAAAAAGAAGATCGGGAAAGCGATCTGCCACAATGTCCCGTATTGCATCGTCCGCGATCCTTCGTTGATCAGCGCACCCAGTGATGTGTTGGGTTCTTGCACACCAAGGCCAAGGAAGCTGATAAAGCTTTCGAAGATGATCATCGATGGCACCAATAAGGTTGCATAGACGATCACGATGCCCAAAAGGTTCGGCACGATGTGTTTGAGAATAATCCGCAAAGGATGAACGCCCGTCGCCACGGCGACCTCGACGAATTCCTTGTTCTTGATCGTCAGGGTCTGACCACGTGCAATACGTGCCATATCCAGCCAAGAGATCAGTCCAATACCAAGGAACAGCATCAGGATCGAGCGGCCAAAGATAACAAGCATCAAGATCAGAACGAACATGAATGGGATCGACATCAAAATGTCCACGATCCGCATCATAATGCCGTCCAGACGCCCGCCAAAGTAGCCGGCGACCGCACCATACAAGGTGCCGACAATCACCGCGACCAACGCGCCGACGACGCCCACCATCAATGAGATGCCTGTGCCTTGAACGACCCGCGCATATAGATCGCGACCGTTATCGTCGGTGCCAAAATAGTGGCCGGTTTCAAAGGACGGGACGCCATTGATTGCAAATCGACCCGTTAGCGAAAAGTCCACGAAGTCCTTTTCATATTGTGCCAGCATGCCACCGAACAAGGCAAACGCAGCAACAAAGCTCAGGACGCAAAGTGACGCCACAGCCGCTTTGTTACGGAAAAACCTTGTGCGGGCATCGGCCCATAGCGACCTGCCTTGAACTTCTGCGAGGTCGATCGCATCGACCACCGAGTCCATATCGGAAGAATTGGGATACATATCTAAGCCTTCCCTTTAGTAGCGGATTTTTGGATCGATCCATGCATAAAGCACGTCGACCAAAAGGTTGAAGCTGATCGTTAGGGCACCCACCAGAATGGTGATCCCCATCATGACCGAATAATCGCGGTTAAACGCCGAGTTTACAAAGAAACTGCCAATCCCGCCTGTGGAAAAGAACGCGTCGATCACAACAGATCCGGTAATCATGCCTACGAATGCTGGCCCCAGATAGGACAGCACCGGCAACATCGTCGGCTTTAACGCGTGCTTCCAGATCACGCGACGCATCGGCAGGCCCTTGGCCTTGGCCGTGCGAATAAAGTTGGTATTCAGCACCTCTAGCATCGAGGATCGGGTGATCCGTGCAATCGACGCCATATACGACGTGGACAAGGCGATCACAGGCATCACCAGATTTTGCCATGCACCACCGTTCCATCCACCACCTGGCAACCAGCCCAGCCATAGCGTAAATGTTAACAGCAGGATCGGCGCCATAACAAAGTTCGGCAAAACCTGCGCGCCAACCGAAACGCCAACTGCCAGATAGTCCAACCAGCTGTTGTGTTTGATAGCAGCGGCAATACCCAAAGAAACGCCGACCGATACAGCCACCACAAATGACCAGAACCCGTAGGTCAGCGTCACAGGGAAACCTTGGGCGATGATATCGTTGACGGTCCGGTCCTTATATTGGAACGACGGGCCGAAATCGAACTGGGTCACGACACTGACCACATAGTTGACGATTTGCTTCCAGAACGGCTGGTCCAGACCATATTTGGCCTCGATGTTTGCCAGAACTTCGGGTGGGAGCGGGCGTTCGGATGTGAAAGGACCGCCAGGAGCGGCATACATCAAAACAAATGAGATAACGACGAGGATCAACAACGTCGGGATTGCGACGGCGAGCCGTCGGACAACAAAGCTAAACATGTGTTTGGGGTCCCTCGAGGGAAGTAGGAAAGCCGCGCCCCGTTTTCAGGGGCGCGGCCTATTTAGGCTGGATTACTCGGCGACTTTATACAGGTCTTTTGAGTACCAGTTCTGCTGGAAGTTCTCGAGGGGCCAGCCCTTGAGGTCTTCTGCAAGCATTGCAACAGACGCATAGTGGTAGATCGGGATGATCGGCGTATCTTGCGCGATCAGTTCTTCTACGCGGTCGTAGTTGGGCTGCGGGTTGTCAGCAGTTTTTGCTTCTGCCAGCAGTTGGTCAACTTCTGCGTTGCTGTATTTAGAGTCGTTGTAGCCAGAGTCGGACTGAGCAAGGTCAAGGAATGTTGACGCTTCGTTGTAGTCAGCACACCAGCCAGCACGTGCAATTTCATAGTCTTGGTTGCCACGTGTTTCGAGGTATGTTTTCCACTCTTGGTTGGACAGTTCAGTCTCAACACCCAGTGTCTGCTTCCACATCTGGCTAACAGCGATGGCTACGTTTTTGTGGCCTTCGGATGTGTTATACATCAGAGAAACTGACAGCGGGTTGTCAGAACCGTAGCCAGCAGCAGCCATCAGTTCTTTGGCTTTTGCGTCACGGTCAGCCTGTGTCATCGACGCCATTGGGATGTTCGGTGTTTCGAACCCTGCAGTCGCCCAGTGTGTGAATGTGTAAGCGGCTTTTTGGCCACCAGCCAGAACGTTTTCAACGATCACGTCACGGTTCACAGCAAGGCTAAGCGCCTTACGTACATTCGCATCCTGAAGAGCCGGGTTACCGGTCTCGGTCATGTTGACGTTGTAGTAGTACGAACATGCATAAGGAACAGATTTCGCTTGCTCGGGATACTGCTCGGACAGGCTTGGGAATTGACCTGATGGCACTGGTGTGCGGTCCAGCTCGCCGGCCAGATAACGTGTCAGGGCAACGTTTTCATCGTTGATGACCAATGTGACGGTCTTATCAAGAATGGTGTTCTCGTTGTCCCAATACATTTCGTTCCGCTCGCGAACCATGCGCTCGTTAGGAACATGCTCGGTCAGGATGTATGCACCGTTGGAAACCATGTTGCCTGGCTTGACCCAGTCAGCACCGAACTCTTCAACGTTAGACTGCAGAACAGGGAATGTTGTACCGTGTGTTGTCATCTGCGCGAAATACGGCAGTGGCTGGCTCAACTGTACAACGAATGTGTGGTCGTCTGGTGCGGAAACGCCCAGCTCTTCCAGTGGCTTTTCGCCTGCGATAACAGCAGCGCCGTTTTTGATCGACATCAGCTCGATGTACCAAGCGTAAGGCGATGCCAGCTCAGGAGAAGACGCGCGGCGCCATGCGTAAACAAAGTCACCAGCCGTTACAGCTTCGCCATTCGACCACTTGGCATTGTCGCGCAGTGTGAATGTGTATGTCATTTTGTCATCGGAAACAGTGTAGCCAGTCGCAACACCTGGAACCAGCGAACCGTCTGGTGCTTGGTTCATCAGACCTTCGAACAGGTCGCGAACAATCGCGGCGCCGGCAACGTCTTCAACCAGACCTGGGTCGATAGATGGGCTCTCGTCGAGCGCTTGGTATGTGAACACCTGCTCGGATGCGAGCGGCTCGCCAGTTTCTGGATGTGTCGCGTGCGCATCGGCAAATGCCATGCCTGCACTTAGAACCAGTGCGGCGGCGCTGGACGCCATCAATGTTGTTTTCAATGTCATGAAATTCTCCCTGTTGTGCGGACGTCCCTTCGTCCGCGTTTGGTCTAGTCGAAGGTGCCGGTCTGGCACCAATCTCAGCATCCTTCGACGAGACGCGGCAATTGGCAAGCGCAAATTTGGGGTAACGCCGCGACAACGACGGCTTTTTGAATCTCACGAACAAGTCGAAAAGAAATCGCGCCCGTCACGCAAGGAATGCAAAGATCGTATCCAATATCCGGCAGTAAGGGGGTGCTATTTCCCCGCCTCTGTCAGGCATAGAGCCGATTCGCGACACGAAAGTGCATAGTTTCACTAACGAACAGTCAACGAACGACCGCCCCGATGCGAGAGGCGATCACTGTCCGGACCGAACAATCAGCGCGGCCACTAGTTAAGACGGGATAATCTTGACTTCGGGTGCGGGCAGATTCAAGGACGCGATCAACGCCTTTTGGGCCGCGATCGTGTGATAGGCATCGGCCAACGCGCGTTGTTGTTCGATTTCTTTTCGACCAGAGTCTGCCTTGGCCGTTCGGGCGGCTACGACGGACTCGCTCGTGGCGCTGGTTGTCGTTTGCGATTTTTGGGATGCCGTCACCTGTTCGACAGATTTGGCACGTCCGGTCCCACTTAGGGCCAAATCCGGATTGTTTTCTGCTTTGGCGGCCTGGATGGTTGGGGATTTCTCAGAATATGGCAGCTTTGGGGTCTGCTGCTCGACAGTCCGCGCGACATGCGAAGTTTTCTCAATCATTTTCATGCACTCTAGTTAGAACGCACCCACCACGCGTGAACACTAACACAGAAACCGACAAATTTCACATGAAAACGGTGCGGGCAGTTAACAGAACGTTACTGCCCGCAGCAACATCAGCCTCGGTTCATGCGATTTTCAATCAGATCGTCGACCACAGTTGGATCAGCCAGGGTCGACGTGTCGCCAAGACTACCAAAATCGTCCTCGGCAATCTTGCGCAAGATACGGCGCATGATTTTTCCCGACCGGGTCTTGGGCAGTCCGGGAGCCCA